>NZ_CALHXD010000283.1 GCF_938040115.1 uncultured Campylobacter sp.
TTATTAAATTATTTTTTGAGATAGTTGCCAAAAAAAGTTCATAAAATTTATTCATTAAATACCTTTACTCTTTATTAAATAATAATGCTTTTATTCTATAAAGCTGTATCGTCTTCTATTTGTCTCATTAGATCCTCGATATTTGCAGAATTGGCCTTATCGTTATATATCTTAAGAACACTTATAGCATCATCTTTTTGCTTTAGGTTATATTTTGACTTTGCAAATATTATCCAGCTCTCTTCATTATTACTATCAAGCTCATTTGCTATCAATGCCCATTTTTCACTATTTTTATAGTCTTTAACATCATAGTATCTTCTTGCAATAAGCAGTGCAATGTCAGAGCTATTTGATTTTTCAAATTTTGCTGTTAATTCATCTACCGAAACTTCGGAACCAGAAGATTGTATTTGGAATTTGTTTATATTTTGCAAGCCACCAATACTCTTTGCGGGTATATGTTTTTCAGAATCAAAATTTAGTTTTTCTTCTTTTGGAGTGGCTACTGCCACTTGTTTTCCGCCAATATTTTTTTGAGTATTGCTAACTCTCTGTGTATCTTGTTGTATATCGCTTGCATTAACCCAACCGTGCTGTTGAATTTCTGTATTTATATTATCTGAGATATCTTCGTTTGCAATGCTATTATTTTGCGTATTTGGCGTATTTTCAGTTCCTCCAAAATTATCAGAATTTAGTAAGGTATTGTTGCTTGGGTCTATTTTTTGCTCAGGTTCAACATTTTCAGAATGCTTTATGGTGTCTTTATTGTTTTTTCTAGCATCATTACTAATTGTAGTGCTGTTGTTATTACTTATTAGTGAATCTTTTAATAAATAAAAAGTAAGCGATGACACAGAAACAGATATAGCTAAAACAGCAGAAATAGCGTATATATAATTCTTTTTATCCGAAAACTTAAACTCTTTTCTCTTTTTGTCGTAGGCTCTCCATCGCCTTTCTAGCTCCAATATTTCATATGTTTCAAGCATCTATAAGCTCCGATTTGATGGCTGCCATCTCTAAAATTTTTGTTACCATTTTGTCACCGCCTATTATAGTTGGTTGATTTGCGTCAAAATATTCATAAAGTTCAAAAATATTAAACATTAGTTTATTTAGCATTCTTAAATTTCCTTGACTTAATTCATTCAGAAGTCGAAATTGATCTTCAGTAAATTTTAAGAAAATATAAAAAAATTGGCTATTTTGTAGCTTATTTTCCAAATAAACTTTCATCTCCTCTGTATCGATAGAGCCCATCTCTATACTTTCCCAAACTCTTGACTTAAAGTAATCTCTCGATAGTACATCTTTATCAATCGTTTCGTGAGTGGCAAAAACAAATTTAAATAGACCGCTATCTGACATTATGCGAATTTTTTCTAGTAAAATCTCAGGATAAAGCTGTGACTCGTCAAGAATAACTATTACTGGTTTTTTATCTTGACTATCTTCGATTTTAGCTTCGTATATTTTAATAAACTGCTCATAGCTTTCAATTTTTTCCTGAGACTCTTTTTTAAAAATTCCCTCATATAGTGATTTTACAAATTCTGATTCATTAAAAAAGGGATATGGAAAAAAAATAATGTCACTACGATCTTTAAGATCGCTTACGATTTTTTTTAGCAAAAATGTTTTTCCGCACCCAGGCTTGCCGTAAAATAAAATTAACTTGGCAGGCTTTTGTAACAAATCTAAAATTTTTTTATATGCAATAATAGACTTATCTAAATTTATGTAGTTATTTTCTTGTGCTACATCAATAAATATATTTTTTAGAGTAGTATATTTATTGCTCATACGTTGACCTCGAAAAACCTAAATCTTTAAGAGACTGATTGATTGGTGTAGCATTTGATGTGTCAACTATTCTTGGGGTTATAATAAATACAAGTTCTGTTGTCCTAAGATTGTCTTTTGTGCTTTTAAATGCATGTCCAAGCACAGGGATGTCTCCCAAGAATGGTACCTTTGTATTTTCCTTGCCTTTAGACTGAGCTATAAGCCCACCTAAAACGATTGTATCACCGCTATTTACCTGCACAACAGTAGAAAGCTTTTTTTGTATAGTATCTGGTGCGATTTCTCTTATGGTTGTACTTTGCCTAACATCATCTTCATTGTATTTGAAGCTGCTAAGAGATGGATTAATACGGAGCATAATCTTATTATCGTCTGAAACCTCTGGTAAAATGTTAAGCAAAATTCCTATAAAAACAGAATATTGCTTATAGGTTATAGTGGTTTTACCATTTAAAGCGTTATTGTTTTGGCTTTCTTCCTGAACTCTATAGTTTACATTATCTCCCACGGAAATTAGGGCCTGTTGATTATTTAAGGTCGTAATTTTCGGGCTTGAAACAACTTTTGTTCTTCCATTTGTTTCTAGGAAATTTAAAACACCGTCTAAATTAAAATTAAAACCTGCAATCAAATTCATGCTTTGAGAAAAACCACCGCCAAGACCGTTTCCTCTATTTGACCAAAATAGGTCGTTTGCCGGAATTAGTCCATATGTTCTACTTAAAGTGGTCGTAGGATTACCAGCGGCGTCTTGTCCTACTGTTTCAGTTACGCCAGTTACGACCGTACGATTGTATAATCCGGTTTTAAAACCTATATTAAATTTACTCCAGTCAACACCTTTTGTGTAGCTATTGGCAAGCTCTACAGATATTATAGATACATCTATGACTACTTGTTTTTTAAGTCTTTCTTGAATATCTTTAATGTATTCAGAAACTCTTCTAAGCTGTGCTGCTGTGCCGGTTACAGTGACTAATCCTGCATTGGCATTGATTATAGGGTCCGGCGCAACGATACTTTCTGTAGTATTGTTTAGTATCGCTTTAATTTCAGTATCTAACTTTTCCCAAAAATCAAATTTTTCAACTGTTCTTATAATATTATCAAGCTTGCCACCGCCCTTAGCAATATCTGTAGATCCACTATCTTCTTCTCTTTCTCCTACTTCTATTGGGGCAGAATCAACAGAGGCTTTTGTTATAGCGGTTCCTTCTCTTACGGATGTTATATAATCAATTTTAAAAGTTTTTGTCTGAAGGGATGAAATTTTTAATATATCTTGAGAAAAGGTATAGCTCATATCTTTTTCAGATAGTAAAAGGCTAAAAATTTCATTCAATGTTTTATCTTTTATATTGATTCCAAAAAGAGGTTCGCTTATGGCATCTTTAGCAAATTGATCTTTTGTAACAACACTAAAATGACACATATCGGATAGTTGCGTCAACACCTCTTGAACTGAAACCTGTTCATTGATTTTAAGATTAAAAACCCTTTTTTCACAGCCATTGCCATATGCTGATGTTAACGATATTGCGGCTATCATAGATATTTTAAATAATTTATTTAATTTTGATAATGACATTTTTATTTGCCCCTTTTGTTAAATTTAAGTCAATTTTTTCATCTTTATTTGCTAAAGTAATACTTTTGGATCCAATGCTTACCAGTTCATATTCACCTATTTTATCTTTTACCCGATACCAATGTCCGCTAATTTTAGCTTTGTTGCTAAATATTGCTTGTAAATCAAAAGTTTGATTATCCGAAACATTATTGTTATTTTCAATGCTAACGGCTTTTGTTTTTAAAAAAGGATCAGATATGGTTTTTAGTTCGGATTCATTTAAGCCTTTACGTTGCTCATTTATCGCGCCGAATAACTGATTATAATGCTCTATCTCTTCTTGAGAATTATCCGCCATGGATATAGAGCAAAATATCGCTAAAAAAAACAAAGCACAAGTTCTCATTGATATTTCATCCCCCATATGTAAATTCCCATATTGCCTTTTAGTTTACCATTGGTAGAATTTATATCTATATTATTGACATCTACTACCAATTTTGATTCTTCAATAGCATTTATATAGCTTACGATATCCCTGTAATCACCGTCGACAGATATATTTACATCAAGCACTTGCTCTATTTTCTGCGCATTGGGCTCTTTAAAGGTATTTATGATTTTTGTTATTTTAACATTATTCTTATTTGCTAAGAATGCTAAATTATCTAAAAAATCAGCCCAACTCTGTTCGTTAAAAATTAGATATGATAGCTCTTTTAACTTATTATCAAAATATTGATTCATGTTTTGAGCATCAGCGAGCTTATTTTGCTGTTGTAATAACTCATTTTGTTTTTTATTTATCATAAAATTTCTATCGTCACCTTGGCTAACGGTACTCAAATAAGAATTTACCTTGTTTAGATCCTGGGTTATTCGATCATTTTCCCTTATTGAGTCATCATAATAATTTTGCGCATATGGTATTACCGCATAGTATGCTATTGTAGCAGATAAGAAAAAAGCAACAATTAACATCATTGTTACTTCGCTTGGTTTCTTTTCATCAAAATAGTTATCGATTTTTGTAAGTG
Source organism: uncultured Campylobacter sp. (assembly GCF_938040115.1). Classification (GTDB taxonomy): domain Bacteria; phylum Campylobacterota; class Campylobacteria; order Campylobacterales; family Campylobacteraceae; genus Campylobacter_A. Next base: position 4,420 of record NZ_CALHXD010000283.1, read on the forward strand.
TATTATCTTTTTTCATCATTTAATCTTTATAGTAACATTTGTTTCATATGAGGGTACCCCATATTTTTTATCTAATAGAATTTCTTTTGTTAATATAGAGTATTTATCGGAGGTATTTATATTTTGCATCAACTCCGTTAACTTTTTTTCATCTTTGCTTACTAATGTAACTTTCATGTCTCTATTTGAGTTATTTATTCTTGCGGTTTGTATATCTTTGTTGTTTATTAGATTGCTGAGCTCAAATAACACAACGCCCTTCATCGGATAACTAACTTTTTTATCATAAATTTCTTTAATAGTATTTTTTCTAAAATCAATTACAACTTGTTCTTCCTCGATAGATTTTGATACGCCTGAAATTTGTTGTTCAAGAGCTGCTATTGCCCCTTCTATCCTTATTTTATCTGCATTATTGATTTCATATTCGCTTTTTTTATCAGCAGTGTCTACGTCGGTAATAATTCCTGATACATAAAGATACAATGGATATAGTAATCCAATTAGTAGTCCAAGCAGTGTATATAGTATTAATTTACCGCTATTGCGTTGAAATAGCGGTAGTGGTCGCAGAAAATTGGAAAAGTTAAAATCGTTTTCTTGCGTTTCTTTGTAATATTGTGAATTGATTGCCATAATATTGTGAATATTATCAACTTCAACCTCTTTTGAATTTATGGCAATATTTAGATCAAGGTAATTAGTGGGTATACTTACTTTCTCTTGTATAAATTCTGCAAAATTACCCATTTTTACGTCAGTTACTAAATTTATATTTGAAACATTTGATCCTAGAAAGCGACTTAAACTATTTATTAAGTCTCCTATATAATAGGAAATTTCATCAAATATTTCAACTATAAAATCCCTACTTCTATCATCTTGAGTATTTGTTCCATTTTTTATGATATTTAAAAAAACATTATCGTTTAGCTTATCGCCGCTTAAAGTAGCAAATTTCTCGCTAATATTTTTTATTGAATACCTAAGTGGTCTTGATTGAACATACTCTCCGTTTTGATAAATAGCTATAAAAGCATCATCATCCTGCAACACCACGAAAGCATCGGTATTTTGGGCTGAAAGCATATTTTTTTTATAAAGCGCATGAAACATTAGCGGGGCAGCCACCACATAGTCTATATATGGAATTTTTTTAAGAGCCAAAGAGAATAATTGATCAGTTGATAAAATGTCAGATATAAATACGTTAAAAATTTTAGTTTCAGACGATATGCCTAAAGTTTCGTTATACACAAATTTATACTCAGAAGACGGATCTAGACCAAACTGCTCATAAGCCTTGATTGTTATTAAATTTGATATATCATCCTCGTCCGTTGATAGCGGTATTTCTACGCTACCCGTTATCATGTCTTTATATTTGATATACGACATAAAAAAACTATTTTTATTTGCTTTGCTTAGGTCTATTTGGGAAATTTTATTACCTGAAAAGGCATATGAAGTTTGCAAATACGGATCATGCGTTACTATGTTTGCTACTTCATTTTTATTTTTTGCCATTTTTAAGCATCCTTCAATATAAACTTCAAATTCTAAGTTAGTTTTGCCCTATACTAGGCATCTTGCCGCATCTATTATACCATAAAAATATATGACTTAATATTTATTTATAAAATATTCAAGCTTTTTATAGTTTTTTCGTCTTTGCGCCAGTCTTTTTTAACGACTACAACGAGCTTTACGAGGATTTTTTGACCGGTAAAATTTGATATTAACTTTCTTGAATTTATCCCGATTCTTTTGATGGTTTGTCCGTTTTTTCCGATAATCATAGATTTATGTATCTCGCGTTCGGTGATTATGGTGGCATAAATTTCAGTTATATCTGGTTTTTCTTTGACTTTGTCTATGAGCACGTCGGTAGAGTAGGGGATCTCGTCGCTTAGATTATCATAGAGTGCCTCTAGGATAAATTCACGAAAAATTTCCTTTTCATTTGTCGGCGTTAAAAACTCGGGATCGTAAAAATACTCGTGTTCTGGCAAAAGCTTGCAAATTTCATCCAAAAGCGGCTTTTTATAGGTTTGCTTTTTGACGCTAAAAGGCAAAAGTGCTGTAAATTTGTCTTGAAATTATTGATACTGTGTGATTTTTTCAAGCACTTTAGCGTTTGAGACTTCGTCAACCTTGGTGAGCACCAAGATATGAGGTTTTTGCGGATTTAAATTTAGAAATTTGACGTAGTCGTCTATGTCGTCGTGAATAGGCGCCAAAAACACGATCGCGTCGCAGTCGCCCATCGATTTTATCGCTTCGTTTATCATGAGCTTATTTAGCGTCTTGTTGCTTTCGTGAAGACCCGGCGTATCGGTAAAAACGACCTGATCTTCGCCGTTCATCACGATACCGCTGATCTTGCGCCTCGTGGCGTTTTGCTTGTGCGAGACGATGGTGATTTTCGCATCAAGCAAAAAATTTAAAAGCGAGCTTTTGCCTGCATTCGTGCGACCTATGATGCTTACAAAGCCTGATTTCATAAGATATATCTCGCCAGGTCTTGATCCTCGACGACGTCTGAGAGGCGCTTTTCTACGAGGGCTTTGTCCACCTCTACCGTCTCGCCGCCGTGCTCGTTAGCCTCAAAGCTGATATCCTCGATCACGCGCTCGATCACGGTATGTAGGCGTCTAGCGCCGATATCTTCCATTTTTTCGTTGGCGTTTTGAGCGATTTTAGCGATAGCTTTTATGGCGTCATCCGTAAATTTAAGATCAACGTTTTCGGTTTTTAAAAGCGCTTCGTATTGTTTGAGTAGCGAATTTTTAGGCTGAGTTAAAATTTGATACAGCGCGTTTTCATCTAGGCTATCAAGCTCAACTCGCAGCGGGAAACGCCCCTGAAGCTCCGGAATTAGATCGCTTGGTTTGCTGATGTGAAAGGCGCCGGCGGCGATAAAAAGGATGTGATCGGTCTTTATGGCGCCAAATTTGGTCGTCACCGTCGAGCCCTCCACGATAGGTAGTAAGTCGCGCTGTACGCCTTCTTTGCTCGGATCTTGTCTGCCGGAGTTTCCGGAGCTCACCGCGACTTTATCGATCTCGTCGATAAAGATTATACCCTCGTTTTCGGCTCTTCGCACGGCTTCGGTTTTGATGCTCTCCATGTCTAAAATTTTATCGCTAGCTTCGTTTTTGAGCGCCTCTTTAGCGTCTTTTACCTTCATCTCTTTTTTGACGGTTTTGTTGCTTAGGCCGATGATTTTGACGAAGCTCTCTTGCATTTGCGCCATATCGGGCGGCACGTTGGCTCCCGCGTCAAAGCTATTTTGCACGACTTCTATCTCGATGCTTAGATCATCCAGATCGCCGTTTTCGAGCCTACTCATCATCTTTTCGTAGCTTTTTTCGTAGTCTGCTTTTTTCTCTTCGCTCGCACCCGTCGGCAGAGGCGGCAGGAGTTTTTTTATTATCTTATCTTTTACGTATTCGTTGATTTTCTCGCAGTTTTTCTCGCGCTGTTCGGCTTTGACCAAATTTACCGACGCAGCCGCCAGGTCGCGCACCATGCTCTCCACGTCGCGTCCGACGAAGCCCACTTCGGTGTATTTGCTAGCTTCTACTTTGATAAACGGCAAGCCCATCATCTTTGACAAACGCCTTGCGATCTCTGTTTTGCCCACGCCCGTCGAGCCTATCATTAGGATGTTTTTTGGCATGATGTCATCTTGCATCGTTTTATCTAGTTTCATCCTGCGGTAGCGGTTTCGTAGCGCGATGGCGATGATCTTTTTGGCGTCTTTTTGCCCGATTACGTAATCGTCTAAAAATTTCACTATCTCTTTTGGGGTTAAATTCATCTTTTCTCTATTCTAAAACGTAGGTTTTTATGTTCGTGTTCGTATAAATGCAAATTTCGCCCGCGATCTTTAGGCTCTCTTTTACGAGCTCCTCTTCGTCGATCTGTGCAAATTTATCCAGAGCCCTGGCTGCGGATAGAGCGTAGTTTCCGCCGCTTCCGATGGCGGCTATCTTGCCGTCTTCGGGCTCTACGACGTCGCCCGTCCCGCTTAAAAGGAAAATTTTCTCGCGGTCAAGCACCAGCATCATGGCTTCTAATTTTCGCAGGTATTTATCCTTGCGCCACTCTTTGCTAAACTCGATCACCGCTTTTAGCAGGTCGCCTTTTGCGTGGTCGAGGTTGTTTTCAAACATATCAAAGAGATTAAACGCGTCCGCGGTGCTGCCGGCAAAGCCCGCTAGAACCTTGCCGCCGTGGATTTTGCGGATTTTTACCGCATTGCCTTTTAGCACCGTGTTGCCAAAGCTTACTTGTCCGTCGCCGCCGATGACTGATTTATTCTTGCCTTTGTAGGCTAAAATGGTAGTCGCGTGAAACACTTATTCGCCTTCGACGTCTAGTTTTAGCGTGGCACGCACGGCGTGGCCGAGCTTGACGTCCACTTCGTAGATGCCCGTCGCTTTTATAGTATGGGCGAAGTCAAATGCCTTTTTATCAACGACTAGATGATGATTTTTTTCTAGCGCTTCTGAAATTTCGTCCTTTGTCACTGCGCCAAATAGCGCGCCGTTTGCTCCGAGCGGCTTTTTAACCTTGAGCGTGATTTTTTCGATCTCGGATTTTAGCTTTTCTATGTTTGCGATCTCGTATTTTAGCTCCTCGGCCTTGCGTTTTTGCTCGGCTTCGTACTGGCGCAAAACATCGGGAGTCGCGGCTTTAGCAAAGCCTTTGCCGATTAGGAAGTTATTGCCATATCCTTCTTTTACCTCTTTGATTTCGCCGGCTTTTCCGAGCGATTTTACGTCTTTTATTAGTAGTACTTTCATTTTTATCCTTTATTTAGTTAAATTTGCGTCCGTTTTTGCGTCCGATGATAAATCTTAGCGCGTTTAGCTTGATAAATCCGTTCGCGTCTTTTTGATCAAACACGCTGTCTTCTTCAAACGTGCAAAACGCCTCGCTAAAGAGATTGTCCGTCTTGCTGTCGCGTCCTAGCACGATTACGTTGCCTTTGTAGAGCTCGACTTTGACCGTGCCGTTTACGTTTTCTTGGCTTTTGTCGATGAGCGCTTGCAGCATGATACGCTCAGGCGACCACCAGTAGCCGTTATAGATGAGCTCTGCGTAGCGAGGCATCAGCTCGTCTTTTAGGTGTGCCGCGCCGCGGTCTAGCGTGATGCTCTCGATCGCGCGGTGAGCTTTTAGCATTATCGTACCGCCAGGAGTTTCGTAGCAGCCGCGGCTTTTCATACCGACCGAGCGGTTTTCTACTAGGTCGAGTCTGCCGATACCGTGCTTTGCGCCTAGGCGGTTTAGCTCGGCTAGTAGCGCCGCTGGGCTCATTTTTTTACCATTTATGCTAACGGGATCGCCTTTTTCGTAGCCGATTTCTATTATTTCGCTTTCGTTTGGCGCGTCTTTGGGGCTTACCGTCCAGCGCCACATATCGGCTTCCGGAGCGTGAGCAGGGTTTTCAAGCACTAAGCCCTCGTAGCTGATATGGAGCAAATTTGCGTCCATAGAGTAGGGGCTTTTGCCCGGTTTCTTTTCTATTTTGATACCGTTTTTTTCGGCGTATTTTAGTAGCTTTTCGCGGCTGTTTAGATCCCACTCGCGCCAAGGAGCGATGATAGTTAGGTTATCTCCCAGCGCGTAGTAGCCTAGCTCAAAGCGCACTTGGTCGTTGCCTTTGCCGGTTGCTCCGTGGCTCACGCCGTCGGCGCCTACTTTGGCGGCGATTTCGGCTTGTTTTTTAGCTATCAGCGGGCGAGCTATCGAGGTGCCTAGTAGATACTCGCCCTCGTAAACGGCGTTTGCTCTAAACATCGGAAATACGAAATCCCGCGCAAATTCTTCTTTTAAATCCTCTATAAATATATTTTCGGGTTTTATGCCAAGCTCCAGCGCTTTTTGGCGTGCGGGTTCTAGCTCCTCGCCCTGACCGATATCGGCGGTAAAGGTCACCACTTCGCATTTATACTCGTCTTGCAGCCATTTTAAAATAATGCTCGTATCAAGTCCGCCCGAATAGGCGAGAACGACTTTTTTCACGTCTTTTTTCATTCTCTATCCTTTATATTGAGATGACGCGTATTTTAGCCAAATTTGATTAATTTGTTATAAATATTTCCGCTAAAATCGCGTACGCTAAACGTCAAATTTACATTAAATTTAATATGTAGCTGCGAGGAATTAAAAATTTAAGCCAAATTTGGTTAAAATCGCCGCTATGAGAGTAGATAAGTTTTTAAATACCGTAAATATAACAAAAAGACGCGTAGTCAGCGAAGACATGTGCAAAAGCGGCGTCGTGAGCGTAAACGGCGTCGTAGCCAAACCCGCCAAAGAGGTTAAAATCGGCGACGTGATAACGATCAAATTTTTGGTAAAAGAGATGCGCTACGAGGTGCTAGCGATCCCGGAGACCAAAAGTATCCCAAAATCAGCCCAAGCGCTATACGTAAAAGAGCTATGATAGAGCTAAATTTGGGACTTGGCGATCTTGAGGAGATAGTAAAAATTTTACCCCAAAGCGGCGTCGTTATCTTGCAGGGAAATTTAGCTAGCGGTAAAACGACGTTAGTAAAAGCTATCGTAAAAGCTCGCGGCATCGATGCGGAGGTTACTTCGCCCACGTTTTCGGTTATGCAAAGCTACGGAGATAAAATTTATCACTACGACATCTATCAAAACGGACTTGACGCGATTTTGCAAAACGGACTTTTTGAAAATTTGCTAGAGGAGGGGCTTCACCTGGTAGAGTGGGGCGACGAGCGACTGGAAAAGGCGCTGGTAAATTTGGGCGAAAAATGCGTCAAGATAGTCATCTCGCCTAGTCAAAAAGGGCGAAAATACGAGGTTTACGGTGCATAAATTAGAAGTTAAAGATTTACAAAAAACGATCAAAAAAACAAACATCATAAAAGGCATCTCGCTAGAGGTCAAAAGCGGCGAGGTAGTAGGGCTGCTAGGCCCAAACGGCGCTGGTAAAACGACGACGTTTTATATGATATGCGGGCTCATCTCGCCAACTAGCGGCAGCGTCTTTTTAGATGGCGCAGACGTGACGAAGGTGCCGCTACACAAGCGCGCGCATATGGGTATCGGCTATCTGCCGCAAGAATCAAGCATATTTAAAGACCTCTCCGTCGAGGAAAATTTACTGCTCGGCGCCGAGATCCTATATAAAGACGAGGCCGTCCGCGAGAAAAAAGTAAATGAAATGCTAAATTTGCTAAATATCGAGCCCATACGCCTGCGAAAGGGCGTGAGTCTAAGCGGCGGCGAGCGCAGACGCTGCGAGATCGCTAGAAGCCTCATCATCACGCCTAAATTTTTGCTTCTGGATGAGCCATTTGCCGGCGTCGATCCGATCGCCGTTAGCGATATACAAAGTATCGTTCGCGACCTAAAAAAGCTCGGCATCGGCGTGCTCATCACCGACCACAACGTCCGCGAGACGCTAGCCATCTGCGACCGAGCCTACGTGATCAAGGACGGTAGCCTGCTAGCTAGCGGCAGCGCGAACGAAGTCGCGAACAACAAACTCGTGCGCACCCACTATCTGGGCGAAGAGTTTAAATTTGTAGAATAATGCTAAAGCAAACTCAAGCTCCCAAAAATAAGCTCTCGCACACGTTGCGATCGTGGCTGCCGATACTAAGCAGCAGCGTCGAGGAGCTAAAGGAGACGCTTGAGCCGTTTTTAGCGGATAATCCGTTTGCTAGCGTGCAGCAGCGAAATTTGAGCGAGCTACCCAGCGCCGCGCCATCCAAAAAAGATAAAAATTTCTTCAAAGAAATATCAAAAAACAGCGTAACCGATAGTATCGAAAGCTTTAGCGTGGCTAAAACGGGGCTTTACGACAAGCTAATCGAGCAGATAGATAAGCCGCTGTTTCCGACCGAAAAATCCCAAAAAATCGCGATGAAAATCATCGAGTGTATAAACGAGGAGGGCTACTACGAACCTGAAGTATTTGACGAATTTAGCGAGGCGGAGATCGAGTCGGTGCGAAAGCGCTTTGCCTACCTCGAGCCCGCTGGCATCGGCGCAAAGGACTACAAAGAGAGCTTTTTGTTTCAGCTTGAGGAGCTAAATTTGGACGAGAAGCTCTTTGAGAGTGCTAAAAAGCTTGCGTTAAATTTCGAAAATCTCTCCCAAATGCGCAAAATCCCGCTCTATAACGAAGCGCTCGCCGTCATCAAGAGGCTAAAAAATCCGCCCGCGATCGAGTATATGAGCGAGGCTGCGGCGATCATCCCAGACATCGTCATCGACACGAGCTCGGGCGGTATCGAGGTGCGCATCAACGACGACTTTTACCCAGAGATCGTCATCGACGTCGAGGGGCTAGACGAAAAAGAGAGCTTCGTCGCCTCGCGCGTAAAAGAGGCAAAAGACCTCATAGACGCGCTTGATATGCGAAAAGCCACGCTGCGCAAGATCGCCCTAATGCTAGTGGAGTATCAGTATGATTACTTTTTTGGCGGCGACATCAAGCCCATGCGCCTAAAAGACATCGCCGAGGATCTGGGGCGAAACCCATCGACCATCTCGCGCGGCATCTCAAACAAATACCTCGAGTGCTCGCGCGGGCTCGTGCCTATAAAGAGCTTTTTCTCCGCCGCGATCGACGAGGACGTCTCAAACAAGGCCATCAAGGACTTCGTAGCAAATCTCGTCCGAAACGAAAATCCCGCCAAGCCGCTTAGCGATCTGAAAATTTTGGAGTTTATCAAAAAAGAATTTAATGTCGAGGTCGTCCGCCGCACGATAACCAAATACCGTCTCGCGCTAAATATCGGTAGCTCCAGCGAGCGTAAAAAGACCTATCTGCTGCAATCCGGTAAGTAAAATTTGATGCTTGGAGCAGGGCAAATTTGCCGAGTGTGACGCAAATTTGAGCGTAAATTTTAAATTTAAGCTGGGGGTTTGGCGGGGATAGTATCGTATTTCTCTTGATTTTTAAGTCTTGAAAATTTAAAATATCCATATGAAGCGCATATTTTTTATTCTTTTTGTCCTATTTTTAGGCATTGCGAGTACTTATTTGATTGAGGGCATCGCTCCCAGCATGGACAACATCATGGGCGGTTTATTTTTCGGTTTGATTTTGGCTATACCTATTTTTTGGTTATTTCGCTGTTTAAGGCTTATTCCTTACAATCAAAATATTGAACTAACGCCTATAGATATATTTTTTGACGATAGCAATGGCGATAGTTACTTTTACGTTTTTAATCTTATTATTTCTTTGATTTTGATGTTATTTATAGGCCCTTATGCATTAATTATGGCTATAGTTTGCGTGATTTTTCAGGACACTATTAAACGGTTATTAAATTATATTTTTTATGCTAAAGTCTAAAATTTAAATCTTATTCCGCCGCCCCCGACTCAAGTTCCTTAAAATATGGCTTCAAACTCTCGTAGGCATTTTGGATACGCTGAAACTGCGTTTTGCACTCGTCCAAAAGCTCGGGGCTAAGCGCGGCGTGAAAGTCGGGGTGGCAGGCCTTGACGAGCTCCAGATAGCGGTTTCGCACCTCCTCAAAGCTATCGTTTTTATCACACCCAAGCACCGTAAAATGGTCCTCGAAAAGGCTAGCCAGCGCGGCAAATTTGGCCTTGTTTTTCTTGGCGCAGATTTTGATCTGTTTTTTAAATTTTTCAAATTCCTCTTCGTTATAGTTAAAGATGATCGAAAATTTCATATACTCGCTCTTGTTAAACAGCTCCTCGAGGCGCGCGCACTCATCCAAATTTGCGATATTTAGGGCGATTTGACCCTCGGCGGATAAAATTTGCTTTGATTCAAACCCCTTGATGATGTGCGAGATAAAGTACTCGTTTGAGCGATCAAAGCTAAATATCGCTCCGCCACGTACGAAGGCGACGTCGACGAAAACCATGGCTTTTAGCGAGTTTGGTTGGATGTAGTGGAGTTTGATCGTTTTATACTCGGCGAAGTTTAAATTTACGTTTTTTAGCTCGTACCTCTGGCAGAGTTTTTTTAGAAATTTGACGAAATATTTGCGCTGAACCTTCTCGTTTTCGTCGTAAAACGACATCACTTTGCCTTTTTGCCCCAGCGTCTTGGCGAAGTTTCGCTTTATGAGCGCTTGCAGCTCGAAAAATAGATCGGCGTCTGATGTTTCTATGCTTAGAGATTCTAGATTTTGACTTACTTTTATCAAATTTTGCCTTTATAAAACGCATTTGAAAGCATTTTTTATTCCGTTTTTTCCCACACGGGCGTTTCGTCTAGCGGGACGTATTCGCGCAGGCGCTCGTAGGGCTTGTAGTCGGCCTTGTAGGCTAGGCTAGGGCAGTCTTTGACGTAGTAGCCTAGATATATCCAGCGTAAATTTAGCTGCCTTGCTAGTAAAATTTGCTGATAGAGCGAGTATCTGCCGATGCTAAGATCTGCAAAATCAGGATCGTAATAGCAATAAACCGCCGAGATACCGTCGCTAAGGATATCGACGAGATCGACGCCGATGAGCCGGCCGCCGGCAAAATGCGCTATCTCCTTGCCAAACTCTGCGTGCCCCGCGACGTAGAGCTCGTAGTAGCGGCGAAAGTCCAGCTCGTAGTACTTCCACTCGCGCTTTTCTTGCATAAATTTATGGTATTTTTTGTATAGCGCCACGTGCGCGTCGTCTATGAGCGGCTTTGTGAGGATGATTTTGGTGTTTTCGTTTTTGCGCATTGTGCGGCGGGCGGATTTGCTAAATTTAAAATTTAGCGCATCGACCCTGATATTTACACACTCGCGGCACCCTGCGCAGTTTGGCTTAGAGAAATATTTGCCAAAGCGCCTAAAGCCGCGCCTAGCTAGAGCATCGTTTACGGCAAAGTCGCAGCCGTCTATGTAGCGATACTCCATGCGCGAGTCCCTGTCCTTTAGGTAGGGGCAGGGGCTAGGCAGGGTGGAAAACGGCACGACTAGCACTTTTTGATATCCGCGTCCTTGACGTAGGCTAGAAACTCGTCGCGCAAAATTTGCTCTTTGTGCGCGATGGCTTCTTCTTTGCTGAAGGTTTTTGGCTCAGGCTTTAAATTTTGCTTTGCGGCATTTTTGGCGGCTGAATTTGAGCTCAAATTTGCATTTTGCTCTTTTTGAAGCTCTTTTTTTATATCCTTTAAACTATCGAAAAAATCATTCATCCGCGTGCTCCTCTTTAAATTTTCTAGCGTCTTTTACTCTTTGTATCGCTGCTGCGATGGCGGCGATCACCTCTTCGTTATCCTCGTTGTCTTTGGTTTTCATCTTTTCTAGCAGGGTAGGCATCTTGTTTTCGACGTATGACGTATCGAAAAATCCTCGCCTAAAGTCGCGCTCCTTGCTAATGCTGAGCAAAAACGGGATCGTGGTTTTGACGCTGCCTTCGATCGTAAATTCATCCAGCGCGCGTTTTAGTTTATTTACGGCTAGGTCGTAGCTAGGGGCTCGGACGATGAGTTTAGCTAGCAAGCTATCGTAAAACGGTGGTATCTGATAGTCTTTATATAGGTGGCTATCGACGCGCACGGAAGGGCCCAGAGCAGGGTAGTAGCCGGTGATCTCGCCAGGGCTTGGGATGAAGTTTTGCCACGCGTCCTCGGCGGTGATACGAGCCTCGATCGCAAAGCCCTGCGTGATGACGTCGCTTTGCTCCATGTCTAGGATCTCGCCCGCTGCGATACGAATTTGACGCACGATGAGATCCACGCCCGTGATCTCCTCGGTCACGCCGTGCTCGACCTGGATACGAGTGTTCATCTCCATAAAGTAAAAGTTGTTATAGTCGTCGAGCAAAAACTCGATCGTGCCGGCGTTGGTATAGTTTACGGCCTTTGCCGCGGCGACTGCGGTCACGCCCATGCTTTTTCGCAGGCTTTCGCTCATCGTCGGACTAGGTGCGATCTCGAGGATCTTTTGGTGGCGGCGCTGGATCGAACAGTCGCGTTCGGCTAGGTGGATGATGTTGCCGTATTTGTCGCCTAAAATTTGAAACTCGATGTGGCGCGGATTTACGACGTATTTTTCCATGAAAACTTCGTCGTTGTTAAAAAACGCCTTAGCCTCGCGCTTGCAGCTTTCAAAGCTGGATTCTAGCTCTTCTTCTTTCCACACTACGCGGATGCCGCGTCCGCCGCCGCCGCCGCTAGCTTTTAGGATAACCGGGTAGCCGATACGTTCGGCGTATAGTTTGATGTTTTCTATCGTTTCGTTGTTTAGCTTTTCGGTGCCCGGCACGATAGGGATGCCGTTTTTATTCATCAGATAGCGAGCGATGTTTTTATTGCCCATTTTGCGGATGACGTCGGCGGTAGGTCCGATGAAAACTAGTCCCGCATCCTCGACCTCTTTGGCAAATTCGTAGTTTTCGCTCAAAAATCCATATCCCGGGTGTATAGCGTCCGCACCGCAAGCTTTTGCTACCTCTACTATGCGCTTGGCGTCTAGGTAGCCCTTGATCGGGTCGATGCCGATTTGGTAGGCTTCGTCGGCTATTTTGACGTGCAGGCAGTCTTGGTCGGGCTTGGTGTAGATAGCAACGTTTTTGATATGTAGGTCTTTGCAGGCGCGGATAACGCGAACGGCGATCTCTCCGCGGTTTGCGATCAAAATTTTATGTATCACTTGGCTTTCCTTTCTTATCGTTTTTTGAATTTTACTCTTTTTTGCTTGCTGATGCTTGAAATTTGCTTTTTTAGAGCTCGATCTTTGCATACCGTCTTTAAATTTACTCTTTTTGCTATCTTTACTGTTTTTGCTATTAAATTTTTTAGCTTGTACTACCTTTATTTATATATTTTAGTGCTCGGTAGCCAGGCACGCTTATTTTAATTAAATTTGTTGTGTAAGATAACATAAAGATTTTTTATAGATGGTTAAATGTGGCAAATTTAGTACATAAATTTGAAATTTGATGGCCTTACGGCAAATTTTGATGTAGTAGGGTGGGTAAAAAACGAAATTTTTGCAAATATATCAAAAATTAGAAAGATTTAAGAAACCTTTGGCTATACTTCACATTTCTTTTAAAGTGCGCTCGTAGCTCAGCTGGATAGAGCATTTGATTGCGGTTCAAAAGGTCAGGGATTCGAATTCCTTCGAGCGCACCATTTATTCATTTATAATTAACCCTTTTTCACAAATCTTTTTTATTTATCCTTGCTTTTCTTTTGGTTATATTTTCTTGCTTTAAGTGGTTTTGCATATAAATTATATGAGCAAAAACTTTTAGAGATAAAATTTAAATCGTTAGATCTTGAGTAAATTATTGCTTTGTCTTTTAAATTTTCTTGCGGCTCACTAAAAACAATCATTTAATTCTTATCTTGGATAAAAAATATAAAAACTACTCAATTTTTATGATACATAGTTTAATACTTATAATAATAGGTCAAAAAGTAAAATGCAGACTATTTTTGCTATTTTATATTGAAAACTATAATTTTCAAATAAATATTTATATCTCTTTTGTATTACCTCAATATCTTCAGCAAATGCCGAAAACATGGTTTTTCTTAACATTTTACCTTTTGAATTAAAACAATTTATCCATCAAATTTCATGCTAAATTTAACTGATAA
>NZ_CALHXD010000284.1 GCF_938040115.1 uncultured Campylobacter sp.
ACGGCGAAAACTTTAGCCTGCCGCGCGGCGAGCTTGGCGTACAAAACGGCTTTTTCGGGCTATTTTGTATGGCTGGAGCTCTGCTTGGATTTGATAGCAATGCGCAAAAAGCGGGAGAGATTTTACTACAAAACGCGAGCGATTTTAATGGGGCAAAAGGGCCTAGGCTCGATTTTAAAATGCTAAACAAAACGCATTTTGACGTCGTTAAATTTGCTAGAAGCGGCATGAGCTTTAGGCTAGCTGGCGTCGATGCTAGGCTGCTTAGCTACGGATACGCCGAGTCGCTGGCATATTTTTTGGGCGATTTTGCGGACTCGCTAAAGCAGGATTTTGGCGTGCAAAACGCTCTGCTTTGCGGTTCGCTTTTTGAGAACAAAACGCTTGCAAATTTGACGTTAAAGCATCTAAAAACGGGCTTAAACGCCAAATTTAGCAAAGAGTTTTTGATTGAAGAGATGTTTTAAATATGAAATTTCAGGCCTGGTTCAAGGCGTGGGTTTTCGCCCTTTTGTTTATAATCTAGCCCTAAAATTCGGCCTTGCAGGCGAAATTTACAACGACGACGAGGGCGTAAAACTAACGCTTTGCGGACGCGATGAGCAGATAGAAAAATTTGAAAAAGCGCTACACGAGGAGCTGCCCAGCCTCGCTCGTATCGACGAGATGAGAAAAACAGAGCTAGAGGGCGCTAAATTTGACGAGTTTAAGATAGTCGCCTCAAAATCAGCCAAAAAGCACGCGCCTATCTTGCCCGATTTTGCCCTCTGCGCCGACTGCGAGCGCGAGTTTTACGACCCCGCAGACCCGAGATATCATTATCCTTTTATCAACTGCACCAACTGCGGCCCGAGGTTTTCGATTATCAAATCCCTGCCTTACGACCGCGCAAACACGACGATGAACGCGTTTAAGATGTGCGAATTTTGCGGCGGCGAATACAAAAATCCGCTAAATCGCCGCTATCACGCCCAGCCCGTCTCCTGCCCAAACTGCGGGCCTAGGCTTGCTCTAAAAGATAAATTCGGGCGAGTTTTAGCGCAAGATAACGAAAGCGCAAAGCAGGCCGCGCGTTTCATAAACGAGGGTAAAATTTTAGCCATCAAAGGGCTTGGCGGATTTCATCTGATGTGCCGTTTAAAGGAGGATACGGTAGGGCTGCTAAGAGAGCGCAAAAAGCGACCTAAAAAGCCATTTGCCGTGATGTGCAAGGACCTTTCGCGCGCTAAAAAATACGCACGAATTTTGCCTGAAGAAGAGCGGCTTTTAAGCTCAAATTTAAAACCTATCGTCGTTTTACAAAGCTTGCCTGGCGCGCCGGTTCCCTCAAATTTAGCGCCAGGACTAAATAAAATCGGCATATTTTTGCCATACACGGGCGTTCATCTTTTGCTTTTTGAGTACCTAGAGAGTGACGTTATCGCTACCTCGGCCAACGTCTCGGGCGAGCCAATAATCTACGACGAAAAAGATCTGCGAGAAAAGCTGGGCAGCGTGATAGATTTTTATCTAGATAACGACCGCGAGATACACTCGCCAAGCGACGATAGTATCGCGTTTGTAGCAGACGGCGAGCCTATATTTATCCGCACGAGCCGCGGCGTGCATCCTAAGTTTATCCGTACGAAATTTAAGAGCGAAAAGACCGTTTTAGCCGTCGGAGCTGAGCTAAAAAATCAGTTTGCGATCTTTAAGGACGGCGAGCTGATGGTAAGCCCGTATATCGGCGACCTAAAAAACGTCGCGACCTATGAGCGGTTTTGCGCGCTAATCAAGCTTTTTAGCGAGATTTACGAGCTAAAATTTGACGAGATCGTAGCCGACTTGCACCCGCATTTTTTAAATTTAAAATGGGCGCGCGAATACGCCGCAAATTTTGGCTCGAAAATCACGCAAATCCAACACCATCACGCACATTTGCTTTCGGTAATTTTAGAAAACGATCTGGACGCAAAGCGCGAGTATCTGGGCTTTTGCTTTGACGGTACGGGATACGGCGCGGACGGGAGCGTCTGGGGCGGAGAGATCCTAAAAGTGCGCGGCAAAGAGTACGAGCGAGTTTGCAAATTTGACGAAATTTTGCTGATCGGCGGCGAAGCTAGCGTGAAAAATACTTGGCAGATCGCTTATGCCGCGATTTTAAAATATGATTTGGAGTGCGAGGCGGAGGCGTTTTTGGCTAAATTTGAGCCCGCTAAGCTAAAAAATCTAAAAATCCTGCACGAAAAGCAAATAAACTGCGTCAAAACCAGCTCACTTGGACGCATATTTGACGCATTTGCGGCGGTGATCCTCGGGCTTGATAGCATCAGCTATGAGGGCGAGGCAGGGATGAGCCTAGAAGCGCTTTATGATGCAAATTTAGACGCTTGCTACGAGTTTGAAATCATGAACGACAAAATTTGCTTTAAAGAGGCCTTTAAAAGAGCTTTAAAAGACGATGCAAAAACGGCTGCAACGGGCTTTATAAAAGGGCTGGCAAAGCTCGTAGCGGACGTAGCTTGCGCGCAGCCTAACGACGTCTTGCTCGCAGGCGGAGTTTTTCAAAATAAGGCCCTGCTTGAAAATGTAATTTTAATTCTTAAGCAAAAAGGTAAGAAGTATTACATAAATAAGAACTTTTCGTCAAACGACTCTTCGGTAGCTATCGGTCAGATCGCGCTTACATTAATTTAAATTAAAGTTTTCTGATGTATAATAACTAATAATTTCTTTAAGGAGGCGATAGTGGAAAACATCATAAGATTTAGCGTCTCGTTGCCAAAGCAGTTATTAGACGAACTTGACAACAAAATAGGCGCTCAGGGCTATGCTTCAAGAAGCGAATTTACTCGCGATCTGATTAGGGAAAAAATAGTAAATGATAGTTGGAAGGACGCGGATGAGGATCTTATCGGCGTTTTGACGCTCATTTATCTACATCACCAAAACGACCTCGTCGTGAAAATGATGGACATCGAGCACCAGGCAAATTTGCACATCGCCTGCACGACTCACGTCCATATAGATCACGACAACTGCCTGGAGACTCTCATACTGCGCGGTAAAGCGGGAGCTATCGAGAAATTTTCCGAAAAAATGGGCGGACTAAAAGGGGTTAAATTTGCAAAACTCACTAGAGCTGCCGTCCCTCACTCGTAGGCTAGCAGATTTCATCCGCTTAGCTTGGTTGGGCTAGGCGGATGAATTTTATATTTTATACTTATTTATTTTATATTTTTCTAATGTAAATTTTATTTATAATTTACGCAGGATTTTTATATTTACCTGCTTAATACCCTTTTGCGTTAAAACTAGATATTAATTTTAACCCGTTTAAATCGATGTTTTTATTTTTTAAAATTTACTCTTTTAAATTTGCCGTTATTTGATGTTAAATTTTTGCATATTTTTAAAAACTAAGCTTAAAATTTATCTCTCTAAGCTTCTAAAAAGCGCGATAATTTCTGACGCTTACCGCTTTTTAGCACAAAGAAAGCAAAAAGCGGCAGAACTTCTAAAAATGGTTGACTTGCCCGAG
>NZ_CALHXD010000285.1 GCF_938040115.1 uncultured Campylobacter sp.
TTAAAACTTCTTTATAGTTGGTAATATAAATTATTATTTACTAAAATTTGTGTCATTTGTAGTCAAATTTATACTTTTTACGAGTTTAAGCGCTATACTCAAGGTAAATTTTAGACGTTTAGACTTAAATTTGAAGGCGATTTAAATTTGACGGTTTTCTCGCCGAATTTAAATAAAAGCCGACTTTTAATGCGGCGTAAATTTTACTATTGATCGTTGCAACCGAACGCCGCTTATCATCGCTACCGTAAAATTTATTTTTTGTCGGTTGCGGCGATATCACAACGTTTTAGATACGGCTACGTTTTTCAAGCAAAGGCGTAAAAATAGTTTTCGCTAATTGCGATTTTAAATTTAAACAAGCTTTTGCGCCTTGCCGCACGGCTAAATTTACGAGCAAAAATCTACTTAAATTTTACCTTTTTGATAAAATCCGCGTCAAATCAAGCACCGGCGCCAAATTTAAGCATTATAAACGGCAAAAAACGAAAGTCTGTAATGTTTTTTAGCGATTTTATCCTAGGGCACAGAGAGCAAAACAAACCTTAGCACAAAAGCCTATCGCGACTCAAATTTAACCTAAAATTCGCTCGCAAGCCAACCCGCAAAAAAGATAAGCGAAGATAAAAACAAGCAAAGTATACCTAGCGCGCGCAAATTTACCCGCGTCATACAGAACTCGGTAAATCAAAGTAAGCGCGGCAAGCCCCAGAATAAAAAGGCTTGTTTCGCTCAAGTTTTTCGCCTTTTCCGCCCAAATACGCTCGCCAAAACACACAAGAACGCTTCAGCTCAAATTTAATCCGCCGTTTCGGCTAAAATTTTCTCGCAAATGCTTGCCGCATCGATACCAAGAGCTTTCTCGACATCAGCCGTAGCGCCGTGCGGAATAAAGGCGTCGTCAAACTCAAAGCTAACTATGCGCACGTCAAAAATGCACCGCTCCTGCAAAAACGCGGCCAAAATCTCGCCTACGCCGCCTCTTTTTGCGGTATCGGAAAAAACGTACCAAATCTTATGCTTGCGCGCGAGCTCTTGCAAAAGTTCGCCGTCAAGCGGCTTAACAAACACTAGATCAACGAGGCT
>NZ_CALHXD010000286.1 GCF_938040115.1 uncultured Campylobacter sp.
GCAAAGTATTTACATGGGACGACTATCAAATAGAGTGGGTTATAGATAGATTGCAAGACGTAGATAAAAAGATGGAATACTACAAACAAATCTACGAAGGCAAATGCATAGCTCGCAAAGAAATCAATGAAGATGAGATAGCTTGTATAGAGTTGGTATTTGAAAAAGAAAATAGGATGACGGACTGGCGCATAGAGCCGGCTCCGAATATCAAAACCTTTCTTGACGACCTGATCGGTCTAAGCTTTAACTACGGCGGAATCATAAAAGATAGAAAAACGGGCAAGATACTAGCCGACAATATATACGAAAACGTAAGATACCAAGGAGCGTTAGGCGAAAGCTTTATAAAGGCTTTTGGAAGCGAGTCGAGAGGATATGGGATATCTTGTGATAGCGGTAGGGAGAAGTATTTAGACGTATGTAATCAAAAAATGATACAGGAATTCTTTAAAAAGGATAGAAAATGAGAAAATTTGAGATAGCTATACGTTAAACTCAAGCGCAAATTTGACTCGCCAAGCGGTCCGTCAAATTTGCAAATTATACTATCTCTAAAATCGCCGTGATGTCGGCCATGCCTTGCGTGTACATAGCTGACGTAACGAGTGCGTCTGCGCCTGTGGTGGCAAATTCTCGGACGTTTTTTAGATTTATCCCGCCGCTTGCGACTAGGGCTGCGTTTGGAGCGATTTTATCTCGCAAGCCTACCGCTTGCTTTACCATCTCGGGCGTAAATTTATCGCACTGCACGACGTCGGCACCCGCCTTTAACAGCGCTTCGCAGTCGTCTAAATTTTCGCATTCGACGGCGATTTTGCGCTCGGGAGCTTTTGCTTTAAAGGTTGAAATTTGACCCAAAAACTCCTCATACGAGCCATAAGCCTTGATGTGATTTTTGAAAAACAGCACGCTATCGCTCAAATTTAGCCTATGTATGCCGCAGCCGCCCTCAAGCACGGCTTTTAGGCAAAATTTCTTAGCAAACGGGAAGCTCTTGCGCGTGGCTAGGATTTCGCATTTTGGATTTACGCTTTTTGCCGCCTCGTTCATCGCTCTTGCGTAGGTGGCGATCTTGCAGGCGTACTCTAGGCAAATTTGCGCTAGTTTCCAGGCTTTGTGCACATTATCGTAGCTACCGCTGATTTTTACGATCGGCTCTTTTGCGGCTGCGACGGCTGAGTTTGGGACGCAAATTTGAGCCTCGCAGTCTAGCAAATGCGCGATGCGAGCGGCGACGTCTACGCAGCTAACCGTCACGTCCTCGCGCGGCAGTATGGTTAAAACGGCGTTTTTACGGATGCCTTGAAGCGAGGTCGTAAGATCAAAGTAGGGCAGATCCTCGCCGATGTAGGCTAAAATTTCGGCGTCATTTATCTTGATCATCGCTTGCTAGCCTTTTTGCCTCGGCGTTTTTCTTATTTGCGTTTACGATCATATTTCTAAAAAAGCCGTTTTCGTAGAGGCCCGCGTGATAGAGCGAAAAACCTATAAACGCGACGCCTGAGGCTACGTGCCACTTTTTAAAGCCGCCTTTGTTACGTCCGAGCATTCCCAAAGCCGTAACGCAAACGGCCGCTAAAGTGACGCTCATGCCGACTTTGGCGACTTTTCTATGGGTTTGTAAATTTAAAAGTTGTCCGTTTATGTTCATTTTTTTCTCCAGCAAGTTGTGTTTGCGATACCTATGCTCTCAGGGTCAAATTCCGGATTTAGCCCAGCTTTTCTTTGCGATTCGTAGTCTTTTAGGGCTTTTATCATGACTTTTGATAGCATAAAGATCGCCGCGATATTTATCGTAGCCATCGCCGCCATCGTGATATCGGCGATGTTCCAGGCGATAGTTAGGTTCATCTGCGCTCCGACGAATATCATTGCGACCGCCGTAACCTTAAATGCCATGGCGATTTTGTGGTTTTTGGTGAGGTATTTGATATTTGCCTGCGCGTAGTAGTAGTTGCCGATCAGCGACGTGATGGCAAAAAGCACCACCGCAAGCGTCGTAAAGTGAAGGCCGATCTCGCCGTAGTACTCGCGCATTGCAGCCTGCACCAAAGGAAGCGCGGTTAGTAGCTCGCCGCTGGCGCCCGTTTGCTTTGTGATATAGGCCTGCGAGAAAAGCACTATCATGCCAGAAGCCACGCAGATCGTCATATCTATAAAAACCGCCATCGCCTGCACGAGTCCTTGTTTAACCGGGTGGCTAGTATGAGCAGCAGCGGCCGCGTTTGGCGCAGAACCCATGCCAGCTTCGTTTGAAAACAGGCCGCGCTTGATACCGTAGACGATCACGCTACCGGCAAATCCGCCGAATATCGCCTTAAAATCAAAGGCGCTTTTCATGATCATATCAAAGACGG
>NZ_CALHXD010000287.1 GCF_938040115.1 uncultured Campylobacter sp.
AAAGCTCGCAGAAAAACGCCGAGCTAAACGGGGTTAAATTTAATCAAATTTGGACCGGTTCGGTGGCGAATTTGGATAAAAAATACGACGTCGTCGTAGCAAACATAATCGCCGATGTGATACTAATGCTAAAAAATGATTTGATAAATTTGCTAAAAGAGGGCTCATATCTCGTTTTAGCAGGCGTTTTGGATAAATACGAAACGCGAATTTTAGAGGCTTTTTCGTCGCTCAAACTGGTAGAAAATCAAACCAAAAACGAGTGGAAAAGCTTCGTATTTCAAAAAGCGTAAAATAATTTAAGGAAGATAATGGATAATAGAAAAAACGATGATAAAAATTTAAATAATGGTGGAAATAATTTTTTTAATAAAAATCCGATTTTGATTTTCGCCATTTTTGCTATCATAATAGTGGTGGCATTTCGCGGGCTCGGAGGCGGCGAGATGGACGGTACGCTACTAGGACAGAGCGCGGCCGGCTCAAAAAGTACCTCGTACTCCGAGATAAAAGAGATGATAAAAAACAAGCAAGTAGCGCAGGTGGGCATCTCCGAAACCTCGATAAAAGCCGTGGATAACGGCGGCAGAACATACTTTGCCAAAAGAGTAAACGACCCAACGCTAGTGCCGATTTTGGAGGAGCAAAAGATCCCTTATGGAGCGTATAGCGAGACGAACTGGTTTACCGAAATGCTCTTTTCGTGGGTGCTTCCTATTTTTATTTTCTTTGGAATTTGGATGTTTTTGGCTAGCCGCATGCAGCGAAATATGGGCGGCGGTATCCTTGGGATGGGAAGCTCTAAAAAGCTTGTAAACTCTGAAAAGCCGAAGGTTAAATTTGCCGACGTGGCGGGCGTGCAGGAAGCAAAAGAAGAAGTTAAAGAGATTGTGGATTTCTTAAAGCACCCTGATAGATATATAAATTTGGGCGCAAAAATCCCAAAAGGCGTGCTTTTGGTTGGACCTCCGGGTACGGGTAAAACCTTGCTTGCAAAGGCCGTCGCGGGTGAAGCAGATGTGCCGTTTTTCTCAGTTTCTGGATCAAGTTTTATCGAGATGTTTGTCGGCGTGGGTGCTAGCCGCGTGAGGGATCTTTTTGAAAATGCGAAAAAAGAAGCTCCGGCGATCGTTTTTATAGATGAGATCGACGCTATCGGCAAAAGCCGTGCAGCTAGCGGCATGATCGGCGGAAACGACGAGCGCGAGCAAACGCTAAACCAGCTTTTAGCCGAGATGGACGGCTTTAGCTCGGATGCGTCGCCCGTTATCGTGCTTGCTGCAACCAACCGTCCGGAGGTGCTTGACGCAGCGCTTTTAAGGCCGGGCAGATTTGACAGGCAGGTGCTCGTCGATAAGCCTGATTTTAAAGGTAGGATCGAAATTTTACGCGTACATATAAAAGATATTAAGCTTGACCATAGCGTTAGTATCGAGGATATCGCACGCATGACGGCGGGCCTTGCGGGTGCGGATCTAGCAAACATCATAAACGAAGCCGCGCTACTAGCGGGCAGAAAAGAAAAAGGCAAAGTTGAGCAGGCGGACTTACTCGAGGCTGTCGAGAGAGCTATCGCTGGTCTTGAAAAAAAATCTCGCCGCATAAATCCGAAAGAAAAGCGCATCGTGGCCTATCACGA
The DNA here is from genome assembly GCF_938040115.1 of uncultured Campylobacter sp. Classification (GTDB taxonomy): domain Bacteria; phylum Campylobacterota; class Campylobacteria; order Campylobacterales; family Campylobacteraceae; genus Campylobacter_A. Next base: position 1,640 of record NZ_CALHXD010000287.1, read on the forward strand.
GAGCGGACATGCGCTTATCGCCGAGACGACAAAGGGCGCAAATAGAGTCACCAAGGTATCAATCATACCGCGCGGACTTGCGGCGCTTGGCTACACGCTTCATACTCCTGAAGAGAATAAATTTATGATGCAGCGCCACGAGCTGATGGCTGAAGTGGATGTGCTTTTAGCAGGGCGTGCAGCAGAAGAGGTCTTTATAAAAGAGATTTCGACCGGTGCGGGTAACGACCTAGAGCGCGCGACCGATATACTTCGCTCGATGATCTCGATATACGGCATGAGCGATATCGCGGGACTTATGGTGCTTGAAAAACGCCGCAGTACTTTCCTAGCCGGCGGTCAGGCCGATAGGGACTATAGCGATAAAACGGCGGAAAAAGTGGATGAATTTATCAAAACCACGCTTGATGAGCGCTATAAACATGTACTAGAGACGCTGCGAACCTACGGCGACGCGATAGAAAAGATGGTAGAGGCGCTTTACGAAGAGGAAACTATCGAGGGCGCGAAGGTTAGAGAGATCATCGCAAACTACGAAAAAGAGCGCGGGATGCCTAGCAGGCTCGTAAATTTAGAAGAAAACAAAGAGGAACAAGCGTAAAGAAATGCAAAACATCGGGCTAATCGCAAAACAGGGTTACAAATACGTTTTTGCTTTAGGGCTTTTGTTTTTGCTTACACTGATTTTAGGCGCGTGTCAAATTTTATTCTTCGCGCTTTTTGCGCTTTGCATATTTTGGTTTAGAAACCCAGAGCGAGCGCTAGGCAGCGACGATACTTACGCCGTGCTTAGCCCGATCGATGGCAAGATAAAAAGCATAGATAAAATTTACTATTTTGATACGCAGTGCGTTGCTATAACTATCCGTAAGGGCGTGTTTGACGCAGGTGCGCTCAGAGCTCCTTACGATATGGAGCTTTTAGAAGCTAAACAAAGGCACGGACTTTTTTTGTGTAACGCCATGGAGGCTTCTAAAAATTTAAATGAGCGAGCCTTGTTCGTATGTAAAAATTTAGATAATAAATTTGCGATCCGAGTCATCGCCGGACCTCTTAGTAAGGGTATTTCATTTGAAAATTTCAGCCGACTAAAAGCTGGCAGGAGATTTGGCTTTTTAGGCAGCGGCGAGGTGGTTTTGATACTGCCCGCAAATACGAGAATAAGCGTTAGCGTAGGCGAAAAAGTGGCAAGCGCGGGCATTTTAGGGTTTTTTAGCTACGAGGAAAAAGATGCAAGACAATCAGCATAAACTTCAGTTAATGTATATTTTGCCGAATTTATTCACGGCGGCTTCGGCGTTTTTGGGTATCATTAGTATCATCGTCTCCGTGCGCGGCTACATCGCGGCTAGCGCAGGACTGGTCGAGGAGGCCAACGGCTATTTTTTTAAGGCTATTATTTACATCGTTTTGTCTCTTTTTTTGGACGGACTTGACGGACGAGTGGCGAGGCTAACTAAAACTACGTCGAAATTCGGCGTAGAGTTTGATAGTCTTGCCGATGTGATAGCTTTTGGCGTCGCGCCGGCGATGCTTTTTTATTTTACGGTCGGACACAGCTTTGGGCGTTTGGGTTCGCTAGTAGCCGCGCTTTTTGTGGTTTTCGGAGCCATTAGACTTGCGAGGTTTAACGTAATGACGGGCACATATGAGCCGTCCGTTTTTATCGGCCTTCCGATACCTACGGCAGCGATAGTCTCGGCATTTTGGGTCGGGCTAAGCTTAGAATACGACTTTACTAGGAGCGCCGAGTGGTTTTTGATGTTTTTGCAAATTTTGCTCTCTATTTTGATGGTAAGCAACATCCGTTACCCGAGCTTTAAAAAAGTAGATCTCAAAAGGGCTGACTTTTTGCGCATCTTAGTCGGACTTACGGTTGCGTTTTCGGCTATTTACGTTTGCCCCATCGAAGCGGTTACGACTTTAATGAGCGTTTATGTTTCTTACGGTATAATCAGATACGTTTTTATGAGACTTAAAAACAAAAAAATCCAAAAGGAGAGCGAATGAACGGCAACGTCAAATTTAACGCATTTTTCTCTCTACTTCTGCTGCTGCGCTAAGCAGCGACTCTTTCACACCCTAATAATCAAATTTAACCACACAAACTAAAACTATAAAAAAGGATAAGAAATGAACGAAAATAAAATTATAATATTTGACACTACGCTTCGCGACGGCGAGCAAAGCCCCGGCGCATCGATGAATACCGAGGAGAAAATCCGTATCGCGCGCCAGCTAGAGCGCCTAAACGTAGACGTCATGGAGGTTGGCTTTGCGGCGGCTAGTAGGGGCGATTTTGACGCGATACATCAGATCGCTAAACAAGCCTCAAACGCCTCTATCTGTTCGCTTGCTCGCGCCGTGGACGGAGATATAAAGGCTGCGGGAGAGGCTATTGCGCCTGCTAAAAACAGACGGATTCACACCTTTATCGCCACAAGCCCGATCCATATGGAGTTTAAGCTAAAAATGTCTCCAGATGAAGTGATTAGGCGTGCCGTGCGAGCCGTGGAATACGCTAAAACCTTCTGCGACGACGTAGAGTTTAGCTGCGAGGACGCATGCAGGAGCGAGATGAGCTTTTTAAAAGAAATTTGCGACGCCGCTATAAACGCCGGAGCAAAAACCATCAACATCCCAGACACCGTGGGGTATCTATATCCCGAGGAGATTACCGCTCGCATAGGAGAAATGGTTAAATTTATAAACGGTCGCGCAGTCGTCTCCGTGCATAATCACAACGACCTAGGCCTAGCTACGGCAAACTCGCTAGCTGCGATAAAAGCGGGCGCCAGGCAGGTAGAGTGCACGCTAAACGGCATCGGCGAGCGTGCGGGAAATGCCGCGCTTGAAGAGATCGTGATGGCGATAAAGACGCGCAGCGACGTATTCGCACCGCTTTACACGGACATAGTTTATAAAGAAATTTATCCCAGCTCGCGCCTGCTAGCGGGCATCATCGGCATCGAGCCTCAGCCAAACAAAGCCATCGTCGGCAAAAACGCCTTCGCTCACGAAAGCGGCATCCACCAAGACGGCGTGCTAAAACACAAAGAAACCTACGAAATCATCAGCGCCGAGAGCATCGGACTGGATAAAAACTCGCTGATATTAGGCAAGCACTCGGGTCGCCACGCCTTTAAAGATAAGCTAATAAGCCTTGGTTTTGAGCTAGAAGATAGCGCGCTAAACGAGGCGTTTGAGAAATTTAAGGCGCTAGCGGATAAGAAAAAAGAGATCTTTGACGACGATTTGCGCGCGCTGGTAACTAGCGAGATCATCAAGATCCCCGAAGTTTTCGAGTTTTTGACGCTAACGCAAAGCAGCTGCAACAAAGGCCTAAGCAGCGCTGCTATCACGCTTCGTCACGCAGACGAGATCAAGAGCGACGCGGCGCTTGGCAACGGTACGGCGGACGCGATATTTAAGGTAATTGACCGTCTAAGCGGCATAAACGGCGTACTAAAAGACTATAAGGTAAACGCTGTTTCGCAAGGCAAAGACGCGCTGGCAAACGTAGTAGTGAAGGTCGAATTTGACGGCAAAACCGTCATCGGACACGGCCTTGATATCGATACGATGACGGCGAGCGCCAAAGCGTACGTAGGCGCGCTAAACAGCTACGTTAAAATTAGCGCCTCGAAGTAAATTTAAGCGGCCAAACCGCACCGCTTAGCAAATTTAAGGCTCGAATTCGGGCCTTAAATTTCTAAATTTAACCTTTAAATTCGGCTTGTTTTAAAACCAACAAAAATACAAAACTCAAATTTAAACTTTCTCGCATTTACCGCCGCGCCGTTAAAATTTGCTATAATCAAGCCAAATTTTTCAAAGGAGAAAATATGAAAAAAATCGCGTTTTTGTTGATGATTATCGGGGCGTTTGCGTTTGCTAAAAGCGAGGAAGCGCCGCAAAAATCAGAACCAAAGCAGCTTGAGATGGTGCTCATCCTAGATAAATCAGGCTCTATGAGCGGACTTGAGAGCGATACGATCGGCGGCTTTAACTCGATGATTGACAAGCAAAAAGAAGCAGGCGTAGACGCAAAGGTAACTACGGTGCTCTTTGATACGAATTTTAAGACGCTGCACGATAGAGCCGATATCAAAAAGGTCGAAAAGCTAACGAATAAGGACTACGTCGCTAGCGGCAACACCGCGCTACTAGACGCTGTGGGCGACACGATAAATAAAATCTCAAAAGTCGATGATATCTACGCTAAAAACAGAGCCGTGCTTTTTGTCATCATTACCGACGGGCAAGAAAACTCGAGCAAGGAGTACTCAAAGGCGCAGATCAAAAAAATGATAAGCGACAAGCAGGAAAAATACGACTGGGAGTTTATATTTTTGGGAGCGAATATCGATGCGGCTAGCGAGGCCGAGAGCATCGGCATACAGCGTTCAAATGCCGTTAAATATCAAAATAATAGCGAAGGCGTGCAGAAAAACTTTGAGGCTGCGGCCGAGATGTCTAAAGATATGGCGATGGATAAAAAATCAAGCTCGAAGTGGCGCGAAAAGGTGCTTGAGGATAAGTAAAATTTGGCTTTAGGCGCGGCTTAGTGCCGTGCTTTGGTTAAATTTGCGGTTGTTTTTTAACCAGCAAGTTATAGAGCAGGGCGAAGTTTGACAAATACGGCTTCGCTTCGGTGCTATTAATCTATAAAAATTATGCGGGCGAATTTGCAACGAGTTTATCGCCCTATCGCCCAAATAAAACTACTTTTTCAGTTTCTCGTAATCAATCATAAAATCCACGAATTTGCTTTTAAAATTTGGATCTTTTATTAGTCCGTATTGTATCGTCGCGGCTTCGATATTATCGATCTCTTGATATAGATGCCCAAGCGCCACGCGGCTCTCCATTGCGTTTGGATCGGTGAGCTTGGATAGCTCCAAAAGTGCGGTAGCGTTTTGCGGGTGATTTGAGCCGATCGCAGCCACGGCAGCTAGAAACAGCGTACCCGCATCGTTTATCTTAAACTCGTCGATTATGCGGTTGTAGATCTGATAGCTCTCTTCAAAATCATTCGTGAAAATATCGATGTAGGCTAGCGTCTGGAGCAAGTCGGCGTTATTGGCGCCTTGTTTTAGTAGCGCTTTTAACTTCTGGCGTTCGTAGTTTAGTAGGCCCGAGATTTGCAAAAGCTTGATGTATTGCTCTTTGATGATGTTTGCGCCGTGGTAAAACGCAGCGTCGTTTAGTCGCTTGTCGTGGAAGTAAATTTGGATCTGCTCGACGTATTTTTTGATGCCTTCATCCTTGTAGTTTGCGATAAAATCAAGAATATTTGCCACGATATCTTCAGGTAGCTTAGCCTTTAAAATTTGCGTCTTTTTAGCAAACTCTGAGCCCTTGTCGGTCATCTTTGCGATTATCGCGTCAAAGGCCAAATTTAGCGCGCTCTCTTCCTTTTCTTCCTCCAGCCAGCGCATTAAAGCGCCGCTATTATTTGCTATGAGTGCCATTAGAGCTTGGCTAACCGGTGCGTCTTTTGAGCTTGCGTCGTGGTCGAGATTTTCTGAAATTTCTTGTAGTAGTTTGGTGTTATCCACGGCGTTTATGTCGTTTGCGATAGCGCCCAGCACGCCCGCTAGGTGGTTCGTCGGATCTAGGTGATAGCTCATGATAAAGTGCTTTGCTGCCATACTAAAGTTGCCAAGCTGCGCATAGCTAAGGGCTAGGTCGTAGTGTAAAACCGAGTGCTCGGGATAGAGCGAGATGAGCGAGGCAAACTGCGCGTTGGCCTGTTTTAGCTTGTAGTTTAGGG
>NZ_CALHXD010000288.1 GCF_938040115.1 uncultured Campylobacter sp.
TAAAGACGAAGGATCTGGCAAATTTTGAGTCGGTCAAATTTCTGCGAGATAACGGGAGCCTAACTCCCGTTATGATCCTTATAGATAAGGCCATCCCCGCGCTTTATAAGAAAATTTACTACGCCAAATACGACGACTTTATGGTAAAGCCTTTTTTGCCGGAGGAGTTTTTGTTTCGGGTATTTAGAAACTGCCGAATTTTGCTCGGAAGCAAATTTGAGCTAAAAAACGGCGCTATCTACGACAAAAACAGCCTCACTCTGCACATAAACGGCACAAGCATAATGCTTGGCAAAAAAGAGGGGTTGTTTTTAGAAATTTTGGCCAAAAACGCCCCGCACGTAGTAACGATCCAGGAGCTTGAGTGGAGTATCTACAAGGACGAAAACGTCTCGTCCGATCGCCTGCGCTCGCTCGTGCGCCAGCTACGCGCGAAGCTACCCTTTGAGCTAATCAAAACCGTGCGCAGTATCGGGTATAGCCTAGAGGAGTAGCTAGAGCTTAGGCAGGATCACCTCTTTTTGCGCGAGCCTTTCAAAGGTGCAGACGTCGCCGTAAATTTTAACCAGCAGTTCGTCGTTTAAGACCTGCGCGACGCTGCCTTTTGAGACGATCCGCCCATCGCGAAAAACTATCACTTCGTCGCAAAACCAAAGGATGTGGTTTGGCTCGTGCGTGCAGATGACGATCGTTTTGCCGCCCGCAGCGATCTTTTTTAAAATTTTCCAAAGCGTGATCTGGTTTTTAAAATCAAGCGCGGACGTGGGCTCGTCAAGTAGTATGAGCGGTGTATCCTGCGCGAGCGCTCTGGCAATAAAAACTAGCTGCCGCTGCCCGCCGCTAAGCTCGTTCATCTTTTTATCGGCTAGATGCGAGATACCGATAAACTCCATCACCTCGCTCACCGCCCTTTTGTCGTCTTTGCTAAAGCCAAATAGACTCTTTACGTGCATAGAGCGCCCCATTAGGACGATATCCCTTACGAAAAACGGAAAATGCAGCTCGGTGTACTGCGCGACGTAGGCGATGTTTTTAGCCATCCACGCGGGACTTTTGTGCTTCGTGTTTTGCGAACCCACATAAATTTCGCCCCCTTTGATACTTAGAAATTTCATACAGCAGTTAAAAAACGTGCTCTTGCCGCTGCCGTTAGTGCCCAAAAGCCCGCATATGCTGCCTCTTTTGATCTCGATGCTTACGTCTTCAAGCCCGAATCCGCCGTAGCTAAAGGATAAATTTTTGGTTTGCAGTATCATTTTAGCATC
>NZ_CALHXD010000289.1 GCF_938040115.1 uncultured Campylobacter sp.
GAGTTTAATCAAAAAAGCCCGCTGGGCGGCTACCTAAACGAAGCCACAGACGTCATCTCGGACGCCGCGCTGTATCTGCCGTTTGCCTTCGTGGCGCCGTTTGACTGGGGCGTTACCGCGCTCGTTATCTTTCTATCTTTTATGAGTGAGTTTTTGGGCGTCCTAGGGCAGGTGCACGGTTGCGGTAGGCGATACGACGGGCCTATGGGCAAGAGCGACCGCGCGTTTATATTCGGGCTTATCGGTACGGTATATGCGCTATCTGGGCGACTACCGGAGTGGTTTAGCTGGGTACTTTACGCCGCGATATTTTTACTCGCGCTTACTTGCGCAAACCGCGTGAGGATGGGACTAAAAAGCGGGGAATAAGGCGCCTCGGACGAGGATAAATTTAATATCTATCTCCAAAATCGACGCAAGGTAAATTCGCCTAAATTTGATATAATTGCAAAAGTTTTAAGCTCGCCTCGATGCGGGCACGCAATCGTTATAAATTTGATCTTGTTTAAATTTACGAGATTTTTTGAGGCGAGGATAAAATATCAAGGCGAATTTGTCCGCTTAATTTAGACGTTTTAAAAGACGCTAGGCGCGCAAAACGTGTTCGGTTAATTTCGAGCGTTTTATCAAAGTCGGTGAAATTAAAGGCAAGTAGCAAAAGCGGCAAATTGCAGGCGTTATTTAAAACCGTATCGGCTTTAATCGCCTCAAATTTATGTCTAAACGCTCGTTTTTGGCAAGGCGGGCGAGAAGCTTATTTGCCGCACGCAACCGTAAAATTGAAGGCGCCGCAAAAAGTGAATTTGAAAAATAAAAGAGTAAAAAGGATACAAGATGAAAGAGTTTTTAGCAGCCGCGCTTGATTTTATCCTTTGCCGTATCACGATATTTATCACGGGCGTACGGCCGCCGCAGGAGCTTTTAAACATCGGCGAGGGTACTAAAATTTACTACGCCAACCACGCCAGCCACGGCGATTTTTTGCTGATTTTCGTCTCGCTGCCTTACCGCGTGAGAAAGCGCGTGCGCCCAGTCGCGGCGGCGGAGTACTGGGAGAGCGGGCCCGTGCGCAGATTTCTTGCTAAAAATGTGTTTAACATGGTGCTAATAAGTCGCCGTAAAGATCCGCTGGAAGCGCTAGCGCAAATGAGCGACGCACTGCAGACGCACTCTCTCATCATCTTTCCCGAAGGCACGCGCAAGATGAACGACGACCTAGCACTTCAGCCGTTTAAAAGCGGGGTATTTCGCTTGGCGCAGGAGTGCCCCTCCGTGCCTTTGGTGCCGATTTGGATCAAAAATGCGCGTAACGTCCTGCCTAAGGGCTTTATGATACCTATCCCGCTGCTTTGCGAGCTGATCGTCGGCGAGGAGATATCGTACGGAGGCGAAGGCAAGGGCGAGTTTTTGCAAAAGGCGCAAGACGCGCTACTAGCGATGAGCGATACGCAAAATGATAGAACGAAAGCCTAGCGCGACGGCTTTGGCGAGAGCTGTAAATTTGAGCCCTGCAAATCCGCCAAGCGCGCGAGAAAATTCGGCCGATATTTTTTGCGACAGCTTGGAGCTTGGAGATAAAATTTGCAGCGCTCATCGCAAAGAATTTAAGCGCGAGATAAAGCGGTCAAACGAGCGAGGTAAATTTGCGACCGATTTTTGCGGCAAATTTGACGGCGAGCCTTCTAAAATGACGGCTAAAAGCGTCAAATTTAAACGCGAAACCCGGGCTAAAACGCCAGCCTTGCCGCAAATCAAATTTGACCCAAACGCAAATTTGAACC
>NZ_CALHXD010000290.1 GCF_938040115.1 uncultured Campylobacter sp.
TCGACCTTAGCAAATCTGACTCCGCGATCTACGCAAATCCCGATTTTCTAAACATCAAAGAGTACAAAGCGCCCTTTGACGTCGCGCTTAAAAAGAGGTTCTGGGGAGCTAAAATTTTAAATTTAAGCGTGCCCGAGGGAAATAGAATTTTAAAGCTGGAGTGCGAATTCCAAGGCTCGTATAAGAGCCTGGCTTCAAGCCTATTTTTGGAGTTTACGGGGCGCTTTACCAACGCGATCATCACGGACGAAAAGGGCGTCATCGTCGAGGCTTTGCGCCATATAGATAATAATTTTCGCGTGATAAAACCGGGGCGCGAGCTGCTTGAGCTGCCGCCTGCAACGATAAAAGAGCGCCAGACGCCGCCGATAACGGATTTTGAGCGATATTTTAGCGAGGAATTTAAGCGCGTAAATAACGCAAAGCTAGAAAATCTGCGCGCCGTAAAATCGGCCGCGATAGAGCGAAAAATGCAAAATTTAAGCGAGATTTTATCGGGGCTTGAAAACGAAGCGGATCTAAATGCGCAAAGCGAAATTTTAAGCAAAAACGCGGGGCTGATCCTGTCAAATTTGCACGCGTTAAGGGACTACGAGCGCGAGGTAACGCTAAATGATTTCGAGCGAGGCGAGGTGCGGCTCGTGCTGGATGATAGCCCCAAAATCGCCGCAAACGCGATGTTTGCCAAAGCAAAAAGGCTAAAGCAAAAGGCAGCCGGGCTAATCATCGAGCGGCAAAATTTGACCGAAAAGCTGGAGTTTTTATCAAATTTACAAACGCTCGTAAATGAAGCAAAAAGCGCAGAAGAGCTAGAAATCCTAGCGCCTAAAAAAGCCCGCGCCGTAAAGCAAAAAGAGCAAAATCAAAACGTCGAGGATTTTTACGTCGAAGGCTATAAAATCAGCATCGGACGCAACGAAAAAGGCAACGTCTGGCTGCTAAAAAACTCGAAAAAAGACGACGTCTGGATGCATCTAAAAGACCTACCGTCCGCGCACGTCATCATCAAAACCGCAAAAAGCGCTCCAAGCGAGGAAATTTTGAGATTTGCGGCGAAAATTTGCGTAAATTTTAGCGTCAAAGGCGGCGGGACGTACGAGGTTGATTTTACCAAACGTAACAACGTCAAAATTACGAGCGGCGCAAATGTAAACTATATTAATTTTAAGACGATATTAGTAACAAAGCACGACTAAAACAGGAGGCGAAAATGGCTGTAACACCCCTTGGCAACACGATTTTTATCAATCAAAACGTAAATATGGTCTCAAACAAGGTCGCCGACGTCCAAAATAGATTTGACCTGCAAAATCTCGCCGCCGCATCGCTAGCAAGCGACGAAAAACAAGAGGTCTCCGAGGTGCGACCGACCGAGGAAACCTACAAAATCGACCCCAAAAACGAGCACGAAAAACACAAGGGTAGGCAGGAGCAGGGCGAGCTCGCCTCGGAGCAAAACGGCGAAAACTCCGACTCTGACGGCGATGAAAACTCCGAAGAGCACATCGCGGCTAACGACTTCCCACAGGCGTCGCCCGTATTTCAGCATCTTGATCTTAAAATTTAATCTTTTCCACTCAAATTTGACTGGGCTTTTTTGCTGCTCGGCGGTCAAATTTGACTTTAAATTTGAGCCGTTTTCTGCGCAAATTTAAGCTTTCATCTTTTTAATATCGCGAACGTAAAATTTAAAGCGTAATAAATCGGCTCGTTTCAGGCGTAAATTTAGCGTCCGAGGTATCTGCCGCGGGAAAGCGGTGCATAGCAGCCAAATGCGTGAACGCGTCGAGCGTTAGTCGGCACCGCCTGTGGTGCGGGTGCGGAGCAAATTTTATCTGATTTTAAATTTGATACTTCGTTTTTTGGCAAGCATAAAATTTGGCGCAGGCTGTCAAATTTACGCCAGGTATAGCGCTGCGCTCGGTAAAATTTGTCAAAAATCGTCAAATTTGTTGCTCGCTTCAAGCAAAAATAAACCTTCAAATTTAACCGTCCCCCAAAGCCCGCAAGCGTAAATTCGCCTCAAATTTCAGCGCTTTTAAGCGAAAATTTTATACAATTATTACTCAAAAAAGGAAAAATCATGAAAACGCGTATAATCACCGGCGTCGCGCTATTTGCAGCGGTTTTGGTCATCTTTTTCGTTGATAGTTATCTGTTAAATTTCGCCATTTTAGGCTTCGTGCTTTATACGGCCTTTGGCGAAGCGCAAAAGCTCTACGGCCTGCAGGGCGGCTCTCTTGCGCTCATAGCGATTATTTTTTACCTACTTACGCCCTTTTCAAACCCCGTGTTTATCGCTATTTTAGCGGTCTTGCTCGTTGTTAGTTTTCTCGCGCACTTTAAGAGCGAAAATCTAACGCCCGCGCTGCCGTTTTTGTATCCGATGACGCCGATTTTTCTCATCTGGATGCTTTATTCGCTCTACGGCGTGGGCTACTTGGCGTGGCTGATTTTAACGGTCGTGGCGTGCGATAGCGGGGCGTTTTTCGTCGGCAAATTTTGCGGCAAACACGCCTTTAGCGAGACATCGCCTAATAAAACCTGGGAAGGCGTAGTAGGCGGCATCGCCGTAGCTACGGTCTTTGGCGCGGGTTTTGGCTGGGTGCTAACAGATAGCTTTTGGCATAGCCTCATCACGGCGTTTTTGGTTGCGGTTTTCGGCGTGTGGGGCGATCTTTTCGAGAGCTACTTAAAGCGTCGCGCGGGCGTCAAAGATAGTGGCACGCTGCTACCGGGCCA
>NZ_CALHXD010000291.1 GCF_938040115.1 uncultured Campylobacter sp.
AACAAAGAAGTAAAATGTAAATTTGACAACTAAATTTTAGCATCTTAAAGATACGGGTCTCGGCGACTCAAATTTAAAATATTCCCCCAAATTTAACCTAGAATCCCGTCAAATTTCCGCTCAAATTTTTGATAACGATTATTTTCTAATTATCAAATTATTTATATTCGAGGAGTAATATTTCAGTTATTAAATAATTTTAAAGGAGAAAAAATGGTTAAGTTACAAGAAAAATACGGCCTTTTTATAAACGGCGAATTCGTCCCCGCAAGCAGCGGCAAGACGCTAGATACCTTTGATCCCGCCACCGGCAAAAAGCTAGCCGCGATCGCGGACGCGAGCAAAGAGGACGTGGACGCCGCGGTCAAGGCTGCGCGAGAGGCGTTTAAGACGTTTCGCCACAGCACCGTAAGTGAGCGAAGCAAAATTTTGCTCAAGATCGCCGATATAATCGACGCAAATAAGGACTTTTTGGCTACAGTCGAGACGATGGATAACGGCAAGCCTATCCGCGAGACGCTAAACGTGGACGTGCCGTACGCGGCGGAGCATTTTAGGTATTTTGCAGGCGTGATCCAGGGCGAAGAGGGCAGCGCAAACGTACTCGAGGAAAAGCACCTCTCGCTAATCTTGCGCGAGCCTATCGGCGTCGTAGCGCAGATCGTGCCGTGGAATTTCCCGTTTTTGATGGCGGCGTGGAAGCTAGCTCCGGTCATCGCCGCGGGCGACACGAGCGTGCTAAAACCGTCATCTGAGACCAGTCTGAGCGTGCTCGAGCTAATGCGTCTCATCAAAGACGTGCTGCCAAAAGGCGTCGTAAACGTAATCACGGGCAAAGGCAGCGGCGCCGGAGCGTTTTTGCAAAAGCATAGCGGCATCGACAAGATCGCATTTACCGGCTCGACCGAGATCGGACGCGAGATCGCTATCTCGGCGGCTGAAAAAATCATCCCGGCAACGCTCGAGCTAGGCGGCAAATCAGCCAACATCATCTACGCCGACGCGGACTTTGATCTAGCTCTAGACGGCGTTCAGATGGGCATTTTGTTTAACCAAGGGCAAGTTTGCTGCGCTGGCAGCAGGATATTTGTCGAGGAGAAAATTTACGACAAATTTATCGCCGCGGCGGTGGAGAAATTTAAAAATCTAAAAGTCGGCGATCCTCTGGATCCAAAGACGCAGATGGGCTCTCAGATCAACGCCAAACAAGCCGCCAAGATCGTCGAGTACATCAACATCGGCGTCAAAGAAGGCGCCAAAATCGCTGTAGGAGGCAAGCTCGCGGCTGCGGGCGACAGCTTCGTCGAGCCGACGCTGCTAGTGGATGTGAACAACGATATGCGCGTGGCCAGAGAGGAGATATTTGGGCCTGTGGGCGTCGTGATCAAATTTAAAAACGAGGACGAGCTAATAAAGATGGTAAACGACAGCGAATACGGCCTAGGCGGCGGCGTCTTCACGCAGGACATCACTCGCGCTATCCGTACCGCTCGCGCGATGGAGACCGGCCGCGTGTGGATAAACTGCTACAACCAGATCCCGGCGGGCAGCCCGTTTGGCGGCTACAAGAGCTCCGGCATCGGCCGCGAAACGCACAAAATCATCCTCGAGCACTACACTCAGATGAAAAATATCATGGTAAATTTGACGGGCAAGGTTAGTTCGTTCTATTAAAATTTCGCTTAATGCAACTTTAGGTCGGGCGCTTTGCTCGGCCTTTTTTTGGATTCGACAAAATTCTTATAAATTCGCACAAATTTAAAACTGATTGGCTCAAGATAAGTTAAGCGGATTCTCTCTTATCATCTTTAGTAAAATATGATAGAATGTTTTTGTATCTTTACTGTTATTATATCTAAACTCTACTTCACTTCGCTCGTAGCTGCATGCAGAACACACTCTTTAAGATGAAGCAAGAAATTCTCTTTCTTTATCCCTTTAAATTTAGCTAGTCTATGTTTAGCATATCCCCGTCTGTTTACAGTAGCAAGACAAAGTCGCAGCTAAAAATTCTCAATACCATTTATATGATTTTTACCATTAGCTTCTTGTAAAGTAGCAAGCACAGCGTAGCTAAAATTCATTCTTAGAATGCTTTACTCTATAATGAGCTAAAGCTGCATAATCTACTAATCCATCATAAGCTTTCCAACAATCAGAGTATATAGTAGAGCTATCAAGCTCGCTATATTTGGGTAGTATGGGTATCAACTCGCTAGCCGAGCAGTTTTTAACTATTTGGGTATAGACTTTGCCGTCTCTTTTAAGCATACCGTTCTGCTCGCAGTAACGAGCGAAGCGAAGTAAAATACCGGAGTTTTATTTGCTGCTCCTCTACCTCTCTTACCTCTTACTCTTTTAGCTTTAAAGTAGCTTTCGTCAATCTCAAAGCGAAGCTTCTAGGCGAGCTTGCAAGCTGGAAATCTCGCCTGAAAACTTACTTATTTTTTCACACTCGCTAGCCATTAAAATTCTGATATTTTTTAGAATTTTGTTGATGGAAATTCTAGAAATCCCGGTTAAATTTGCTATTTTAGTAGTCTCTATATCCTCTGTAAAATACTTGAGAATTTCTCTAAATTTCTTCTCTGAAATTCGGGAACGGACTATATACTTATTTTTCATCGACAGGATCATAGTTAAAAACTCCTTTGAAAGTTTTTAACTTATCTTGAGCCATAAATTTATAGTTATTTAAATAAACACAAGATTCTGAAATTAGTTTTTATATAAATAATATTTTGTATAACAATAATTATTGCTTGTATGGAACTTTTATGGTGATACGAATTAAAACTTAAACCAAGGGCATCTGGTGTTTTGTAAAAAAGAGACAAATCCGCCCCAAGCGAGGCGGATTAGAGATTATTTTTCGCTAGGCGGATACATCTTCCAGCTGCTATCTACTTTCCAGTCTATCGGGTGGCAAGACATGCAAGTATTTAGCTTTTGTAGATGGTGCACGGCGTGGCACGACTGGCACTGAAGCATTTCATTGTCTCTATTATGGACACCATTATGCGGGTTAGACAAACCATAGTGCGCAGTCTTTTTCCTGATATCGTCTATCTTATGACAGCTGGTGCACTGCTCGTTTGTAAATCCTCTTTGTTTTGTTGGCATCTCAAAATCGCCCATCGCATACATCCTGACCTCGTTTAGTTGCTCACCTATGGTTGGTGTATGGCAGTCGTGGCATGTTACATTTGCGTCGTTATGCTTTTTAGCTAGCATATTTCCCTTTGTAAAAGAGTCATACTCTGGCTGCATGTTGTGACACATGATACAAAATTCAGCTTTGTGGCTAGCTGCTTGTACCTGATGAAACGCTATAAAACCTATGACGGCAGCTATTATTAGCCCTATTATCGTATATTTTCTTCTCTTGCTCATGCTTGTACTCCTTTTGCGTTTGCCGCAGCCTGATAGCCCGCTAAGCG
>NZ_CALHXD010000292.1 GCF_938040115.1 uncultured Campylobacter sp.
TTATTACTTTTAAAAATTTATTTCCGTCATCTGTCTGACGAATTTTGTATTTTTTAGATTAATTTTTATGAATTATTTATTTTTAAGCTTATCTTTAAATTTGCTGTAAAATAGGCACCCTTTTAAACTTATACGAATATAAAAATATTACGCATAGACTATCTAATGCACTAAAAAGAGTGTTTTAGTCCTATAATGCCTCAGAAAGCTTAAGCCAAAATTTAATCTCGTCGTTTCAAATTTGACGGAATACTTTTTGCTAGAACTTACCGTTAGTAATATAAAAAGGATAAAAATGCAGATCAAAAACGGCACTTCAAACGAGATTTTAAAGACCTTAGCAAACCGCGTAGCTCAAGGTCAAAAAGGCGATAAATTTTTAGCCTACTCTACGCTCGCGGCGGCAAATTTGACGGATTTTGCAAATATGCTAGATAAATTTAACGAAAAAGCAAGTTCAGGCAGTGCGACGGATAAATTTGACGCGGATAAATTTCACGGCGGCGAGGCCGGCTCGTTTTTACGAAATTTAGCCCGCGACGAAAACGAAGCGCAAATCTACGCCAAACTAGAACGCGAAGCCAAAGAAGCCACGAAGATGTTTAAGAAATTTGATTTTATGCAGATGATGACGAAGCTAGAGATGGGTAATCTAAAAGACGGCGAACGAGCGGAAATCTTTGCCAAAATGAACAAAATCGCGAGGGAAATTTGACTTTAATGCGGGGCAAATTTGCCCCCACTCTTTCAAAAAATGTTCTACAAAGATTGCTACAAATAAATTTAAGATAAATCGACAAACTACGCACACCGGCTCAAGAGAGTCAAATTTAAGGTAAATTTCTCAGCCGTCTTTCCTTAAATTTTTGTATATTTTATCTGTTTTTTGATAAAATCGCGAATTTTAAGGATAAGGAAAATTTGAATATGAATTATGATATTATCGTCGTCGGAGGCGGTCACGCGGGCATCGAAGCCAGCCTCGCCGCCGCAAGAATGGGCAAAAAAACACTGCTAATCACAATCCTAGCCGAGCAAATCGGCGCCGCCAGCTGCAACCCCGCAATAGGGGGCCTAGCAAAAGGCCACCTCGTAAAAGAGATCGACGCCTTAGGCGGGCAAATGGGGCTAACGACCGATGCCGTGGGTATACAGTTTCGCGTACTAAACGAGAGCAAGGGCCCGGCCGTGCGAGGTAGCCGCGCTCAGATCGATATGGACCGCTACCGCATCTATATGCGAAATTTACTGCTAAATACGCCAAATCTTGAAATCAGCCAAGAGATCGCGACGCAAATTTTAAGCTCGGACGGCGAGATCACGGGCGTGAAAACCCACCTAGGCAACGAGTATAAAACCAGCAAACTCATCATCACGACGGGCACGTTTTTAAACGGACTCATTCACGTCGGATTTAACAAACTAGAAGCCGGCCGCGTAGGCGAACTAAGCGCCAAAAATCTAAGCGATAGCCTGCGCGAACTAGGCCTAGAGGTCGGACGGCTAAAGACCGGCACATGCCCGCGCGTGGACGCTAAAAGTATCGACTTTAGCGTGCTTGAGATCCAAGGCGGCGACGAGGATCCAAGCCCCTTTAGCTTCCGCACGAGAGACTTCGCGCCTACGCAACTGCCCTGCTACATCGCATACACGAACGAGACCACGCACGACATCATCCGCTCAAATTTTGACAAAGCGCCGCTATTTACGGGTCAGATAGAGGGCGTGGGTCCGCGCTACTGCCCGAGCATCGAGGATAAGATAAATAGATTCGGCGACCGCGACAGGCATCATCTTTTCGTCGAGCCGCAGACGCTAGAGGCCACGGAGTACTATATCAACGGCTTTTCTACGAGCTTGCCGTATGAAGTGCAGGTCGCGATGCTACGCTCGGTCAAAGGCTTTGAAAACGCGCGCATCGTGCGCCACGGCTACGCGATCGAGTACGACTACGTCCAGCCCACCGAGCTAAAACACACGCTAGAGACCAAAAAGGCGCGCGGACTCTATCTCGCAGGCCAGATCAACGGCACGACGGGCTACGAGGAGGCTGGCGCGCAGGGGCTGATGGCCGGCATAAACGCAGCGCTTGCGCTTGATGGCAAAGAGCCGTTCGTCCTACGACGCGACGAGGCCTACATCGGCGTCCTCATCGATGATCTGGTGACCAAAGGTACGAAGGAGCCATACCGTATGTTTACCTCCCGCGCCGAGTATAGGCTGCTGCTGCGCGAGGATAACGCCGTGCTGCGCCTGGGAGGATACGGCCGCGAGCTTGGCTTGCTAGACGAAGCGACGTTTGAGAAAATAGAAGCCATAAGGTCAAATTTGACTCGCGGGCTAGAGCTACTAAACACCACCGAGATCACGCCGACAAAGCGAAATTTAGAGCTTTTAGCTAGTCTTGACGAGGAGATAATCAGCCAAAATTTGACCCTGCAAAAAATCGTCGCCAGAAAGAGCTTTACAGGCGAAAAACTGCGCAAGCTAGATCCATTTTTTGAGGCGCTCGACGAAGCAAGCTTGGAGCAAATTTTAGTCGAAGCCAAATACCAGCACTACATCGCCGAGCAAAAAAGCCAAATAGAGCGCATGAAAGATATGCTGCAAGTGCGTATCCCAGAGGGCTTTAGCTTCCGCGGTATCAGCGGGCTAAGCAACGAAGTGGTAGAAAAGCTAGAAACCTTTAATCCTCCTACGCTTTTTGCCGCCAGCGAGATTAGCGGTATCACGCCCGCAGCGATAGATATTTTGCACATTTATATAAAGATGAACGCTAAGGAGCCGCGATAAAATGCTATTTAATAAGGATGAGCGTTAAATTTGGGGTTAAATTTAACGCTTCGCCTTTTTTGCGTTTTAATTTTACGAACCCGTCAAATTTAATCGTATCTGCTAATCTCTATCAAATTTCCGTCCGGGTCGCGCACGTAGATTGAGCTTATCGCTCCAAGCGCGCCCGTTCGCGGCACCATCCCTGCTCTACGGCGATACCCGCAGCCTCCAGCTCCCCTAAAACCGACTCAAGCGGCGTATCCGTAAGCAAGCAGATATCGGCCGTTCCGACGTTTGCGTTTAGGGCGTTTGGCAAAATTTCCTCGCCTTTTACGTGCAAATTTATCTTTTGCGAGCCGAAGGCCAGAGCCTTGCGTCCGTTTGCGAAATCAACCTCGCGCATACCCAGTACTCGCACGTAAAAATCAAGCGTCCGTTGTAAATCAGTAACCGTTAAAACGATATGATCGATCGAAGCGATACGCATAAATTCTCCTTTTAAATCAAATTTAACAAAACATTGCCCACTAAAAACGGCAAATTTTACGGCGCAAATTTAAAGCCGCTCGGCATTAAATTTTGCGGCGCGGGTAAATCAAGCAGAATAAAACCAAATTTAAATTTAGCTGACCCGCGAAGCGTCAAATTTAATCGCCCAAGCCCGATTGCTCCCAAATTTTATCCACAAAAGCCTCAAAAAGGCAAAATAGTAAATGATTTTTTAAAAAATAATTTAAATATCTAAACTATTTGCAGGAAAAATAAAATTTTAATTTTCATAAGAGTATAATGGCGAGTATTTTTTAAAAAACTGCTGAAAGGAAGGTAATGTCCGTAAAACAAGAAAGACGAGATTTTATCGGTTTGGCGTTCGGGGCGGTGGCCGCAGTCGGCGGCGCGGCGACCCTCGTAGCCGTCAAAAAGACCTGGGATCCGCTTCCTAGCGTTAAGGCGGCGGGATTTACGACCGTAGATCTTAGCCCGATGAAAGAGGGCGAGATGCGCCAAATAGAGTGGCGCAAAAAGCCGATATTTATCCTAAAAAAAGACGCTTCGATGGCGCCTAACGACAAGCGCGACGTCGTGGTAGACGGTGCTAGATATATGGTGGCGATCGGGCTTTGCACGCATCTTGGCTGCATCCCGGAGTGGAAACCGGGCAAGCAACTTTTCGTTTGCGCCTGTCACGGAGGCGAATTTAACGCAGACGGCGTAAATACCTTCGGCCCTCCTCCGCGCCCGCTAGACATACCGCCGTTTAAGATAGACGGTACGAAACTCGTTCTGGGCGAAACCAGCCCCGAATACGAAAAACTAGCGGCTCAAGCGTAAGGAGGGGAAAATGCACATCAGAAAATCAACGGGCGTTTTAGACTGGCTGGATCAAAGGATCGCCCTAAACAAGCTAATGAAAGTCCTCGTCAGCGAATACTGGATACCGAAAAATATAAATTTCCTCTGGGCGATGGGCGTTATACTCACGACGCTTTTTGCTTTGCTTATTTTTACCGGATTTATGCTAGTTATGTACTACAAACCGGACATAAATTTAGCCTTTGACAGCGTAAATTTTACCATAATGAAAGAGGTCGAGTACGGCTGGCTATGGCGTCACATACATGCGGTTGCGGCTTCGGTCGTATTTTTAATCATCTACATACATACCTTTACGGCGATCTACTACGGCTCTTACAAAAAAGGTCGCGAGATGATTTGGGTCAGCGGCATGTTGCTCTTCATCCTGTTTTCAGCCGAGGCTTTTAGCGGATATATGCTACCTTGGGGTCAGATGAGCTACTGGGCGGCGATGGTTATTACGAATTTATTCGGCGGCATCCCGGTTATCGGCGATGCGGTGGTCGAGTGGATCAGAGGCGACTACGCCGTTAGTGATCCTACTTTGACGAGATTTTTCATGCTTCACGTATGCTTGCTACCGATCGTGCTTATAGCAGTCGTCGCGATACACTTTTATACGCTCCGCGTTCCGCACGTAAATAACGAAACGGGCGAAGAGATAGACTTTGATATCGAGGCTGAAAAATATCTAAGCGGCGATAAGAAAAATGCTAAAGTTATTCCGTTTTGGCCGGGATTTTTGGCAAAAGACTTTATGTACATCGGCTTTTTTATGATTTTCTTTTTCTATTTAGTCTGTTTCCATTTCAACTTCGCGATGGATCCGATAAATTTCGAGCCGGGCAACCCGCTAAAAACGCCTCCGCACATCTATCCTGAGTGGTACTTCTTGTGGCAGTACGAGATTTTACGCGGATTTTTCTTCGATATTTTCGGCTTTAAAGCTTACAACATCGGCCTTATCGCGTTTGCGATCGCGGGCGTAGCTCTATTTTTTATGCCGCTTTACGATAGAAGCGATGTCGTGGCTCCGGCTCACGAGAGAAAAGGCTTTTTCGTATGGTTCTGGTTGCTAGTGGTCGATATGATCGTGCTTACGATCTTCGGTAAGCTACCTGCCGACGGCGTGACGCTTGGTATTTCAAACTCATGGATAGGATTTTACTCGACCATTACGTTTTTCGTTCTGCTTTTTGTCGTTTTACCTATCATAACGACTCTTGAGAAAAAAGGAGCGGTAAAATGAGAGAGTTAAAAATTTTCATAATCGTAGTTATTTTAACCGGCGTAACATACTGGGGTATCGAGCCTTACGCGCATAACGTCATGCATCCGCACGTCGGCGCGGCCGATTACGACTTTGGCACCGAGGATATAAATCAAGCCAAATCAGTAGTAGAAGCTAGACAAAAAGCCCTTGATGCGACAAAAGCTCTGAATGACGAGAAAAAAGTCGCCGGAGCACAAAAAGATCTCGAAGAGGCACAAAAATCTCTCGAAGACTACACCGCGTTTTGGAACGATATAAAGGCTATAAATTTAGCCAAAGGCGACGCGACTAAAGGCGCAGAAACCTTTGCAAGTGCTGGCTGCGCAGGCTGTCACGGCGTCGAGGCTGCGGGTATGCCGACAGCTATGAGCGCTGCTGAACTTAGCGAAGCGTACGGCGTAGTGCCGCCTGATC
>NZ_CALHXD010000293.1 GCF_938040115.1 uncultured Campylobacter sp.
TTTGGGGTCCAATTTGGCTAAATTTGTAAATTTGGCTTCAAATTTTACTCACCGAGATCCGCATCTTGAGAATACTAAATTTGGCTTCAAAGAATTTTTAAATTTTATGAGCGAAAAGCTTTCGTCCCGAAAATTTGAGCTGAGTTTGTAACGAAGCCAAATTTTCGTGCCGCGATTTATCGCGGGCGCGAGCGACAACCGCTTTGAGCGAGTAAAATTTTAAAAATTTTATAAAACTTATACTAAAATTAGTCCCTTGCACAAAGAATAACCGTTTAAGATTACTCTTTGCTTGTTGTAAAAGGGGTGGGGCTTGGATTTTGCTTCCTTTGCGGTCGCAACTGCAAAGCAGAGCGTAATTCAAGTCCTTCCCTCTTAACAAAGAAGCAAGACGGCGTCAAACAATCATTTTCGTTTAAAGAAATTTAAGGACATAACGTTAAATTTGACCAAAAACCAAATTTAATACTTTATAGACTCGAGTCTCGGTGCATAAAATTTCAAATTTTAGTCAAATTTAGCCTCAAATTTCAGCAAATTTTACTCTCCGTCCTCGATATTTTCCTGCATAAAAACCCGCATACTCGGAAACTCGAGCGCGCAAAGACAGCCAAAATCTTGCTTATAAACGCAGCCCGTGTCGATATTTGCGCTAAATTCCGTGATATCGGGGCTAGCGATCGGCGTATGGCCGTAGACATTAAAGACGCCTTCGTTTTGGCTAAAATCGCCTCTGCCGCAAAGTACATGCCGCCTAAACTCCGCCGCGCTATCGCCGTGCGAGTTACGTAGCGCCCACATCCGCCCAATCGCCGAATGCGACGCGACGAGCCGCCTGCCTTGTGCGTTTTTAAACTCGGCAAACTCCAAGTAAAGCGGTAAATTTGATAAAAACTCTATATGCGCGAGCTTCTGGGTGCGGCTAGCTTTATCGTAGGAGGCGAAAGTCTGCGCGCCGCCGTTTAGGTAAAACCAGCGCGGATCGCTAGGCGTTTCGCCGCGTAAAAATGCGTCTTTGTGTTGCAAAAGACGGTACTCGTGATTACCCATCACAGCCGCATAACCGCACCGCATCGCTAGCTGCACGACCTCAAAACTCCCCTCGCCGCGGTCTATCAGATCGCCCACGAAGCAAATTTTAGAATCAGCACCGCGCGGCAAGCGATCTATCAAGGTGCAAAGGGTTTTATAACAGCCGTGAACGTCGCCAATGAGGTAAATTTGGTCGCCATAATCATCTAACATTTTTATTTGCCTATCTTAATTTAGCTCAAATTTTAGCCATTTTTTATAAATTTTAAAGTCGTTTTCACGCCTACATACACTTAAATCCAAACAATATTTACCAAAAATCACATTTTTTATATAGTTTTTATTCTTTATCTCTTATAATATCATATAACCACAAAATTAATTTCTATATCTAAAGGAGGTTTAATAAATAACGGCGACGACTTCAAATTTAGTCATAGGCTTGGACGAGTACATTTAATGCAACACCAAAGACGAGATAACCAAATTTCATTTCAAGGGAGAAAAAATGAAAAGACGAAATTTCTTAAAGCTTAGTGCGCTAGCCGGCATCAGCCTGCAAGCTAACAGGATAGAGGGCGTAACTCAAACGCTTTTTGACCAGAAGAAAGTTTTTTGCGCAAATAGATTCGGTCCGTTTTACGCAAACGTAGTCAGCGGACAGATAACCAGCATAGATCCATTCGAAGCAGATAAATTCCCAAGCACTTTAAATAATGCCGTTGCAGACTGCGTCCAAAACGAAAGCAGAGTACTGTATCCTTGCGTTAGAAAGAGTTATCTGGAGAAAAAGGGGCCAAATAAACCCGAGCTTAGAGGCGAGGAGGAATTTGTAAGAGTTAGCTGGGATACGGCGCTTGATCTAGCTGCAAAAGCTCTAAAAGAAAATTTTGAAAAATATGGCTCCGAGAGCATCTACGGAGAGTGCTACTGGTGGGGCGGCAGCGGTAAAGTCAGCTGGGGTAGAGCTACGGCAAGAAGGATGCTAACGATACTAGGCGGCTTCGTCTCGGAGGACGGCAACTACTCCTATGGTGCTGGTCACGTTATCATGCCTCACGTTATCGGAACTATCGAGCCAAACGAAGTTCCTACAAAATGGGAAGCAGTACTAAAGTCTGCTAAAACGATAGTTTTTTGGGGAAGCAATCCCGTAGTAACCAATGAAATAGGCGTAGGCGCTCCTACTCACGAGGGCTACGACGTGTATGCCAAGCTAAAAGATATGAACGCAAAAGGCGAAAAGAAAATTTACGCCGTAGATACGTATAAAAACGACACCATCAGGTATCTAAACTCGGACTTTATAGGCGTGGTGCCGGGGACGGATACAGCCATGATGATAGGCATGTGCCACTATCTATACGAAAATAAACTATACGACGAAGCCTTTATAGGCAAATACACCGTTGGATTTAATAAATTTAAAGATTATTTCCTAGGCACTAACGACAAGGTGGTTAAAAATTTAGACTGGGCTAGCAAAATTTGCGGCGTAAGCGTCAAAAAGCTAGAGGAGCTATGCGTGTCGCTAGCTAAAAACGAGTCTTTGATAATAAGCGGTTTTGCCATCCAAAGACAAGATCACGGAGAGCAGTCGTATTGGGCTCTCATAACTCTAGCCTCGATGCTAGGGCACATAGGCAAGGAGGGCTGCGGCTTTATGACTTGCGATCAGGGGCATAAAACCAGCACGGATAGCTTTATAGCGCCGGCTCTAAAAGGCCTAAGCTCTGTTCCTAGCGAAAAATACACGAAAGAAGATAGCCCTTGGGTAAAAAACAAAGGCTACGTCATACCAAACAGTAGAATAATAGACGCATTGCTGAATCCAGGCCAAGAGATGCAAAGAAACGGCGAAATTTATAAACTCCCGCACATGAGAGTTTCCGTAAGCGCCAGCGGATCGATATTTACGAGACATCAGGATATAAACCGCGCGGTACAAGCGTGGAAAAAGCTCGATACCGTGATAACAATAGAGCCTTATTGGACTAGCGGAGCTAAGCTTAGCGACATAGTTCTGCCTGCAGCTATCGAGCCCGAGAGAAACGATATAGAGCAGTCAAACGCTACTGGCGAGTATATCTTTGCCATAAAACAAGCCGTTCAGCCTATGGGCGAGAGCAGGAGCGATTTTGAAATTTGCAAAGGAATTTGCAAGAGATGGGGCATGGAAGAGGTATTTACCGAGGGCAAGACCGAGATGGAGTGGATAAAAGAAATTTTCGCCGACGACATGGATCAAGCCAAAGCGCTCGGATACGATAATCTACCTACGTTTGACGAGTTTTGGGAAAAAGGATACGTAAAATTCGACAAAAAAGACGAAGAGAAAAAATACTACACTAGATTTGCGAATTTTAGAGAAAATCCAAATAAATTTAGACTTGGAACACCGTCGGGAAAGATCGAGATTTATTCGCCAGTCATCGCAAAAATGAAATACGACGACTGCTTTGGGCATCCGGCGTGGTTTGAGCCTACCGAGTGGCTCGGCGATAAAGAAAAAACAAAGAAATATCCACTCGCGCTCAATACTCCGCACTCCCGCTTTAGACTGCACTCTCAGCTGGATAACTCCATAGTTAGAAAGTATGCCGAAGTAAACGGCAGAGAGCCGATATTTATCAGCCAAAGCGCAGCCAAAAAACGCGGCATCGCAACGGGAGACGTGGTTAGGGTGTTTAACGACAGAGGCGAAATTTTATGCGGGGCGATAGTGAGCGACATAACCCAAGACGACGTCGTAATCGTATGTGAGGGCGCATGGTACGACCCTGAAGTCTACGGCAAAAAGAGCCTGTGCCAGCACGGATGTGTAAACGTGCTCACAAAAGACAAAGGCACAAGCAAGCTAGCACAAAGCAATATCGCGCATACGAATTTAGTCCAAGTCGAAAAATACAAAGGCGCGATAAGGCCTATCAGAGCGTTTTCTAAACCAAAAATCATAGGCGCTTAAATTTGCGGCGGGGTTCAGGCTCCGCCGTTTTTAATCTTGTAGCTTCGTGTGATTTTGTTTGCGGTAGCTTTATTTGGATCGTAAAATATCAAATTTACTGGCACACACGCAAGCACCGAGCTTGTAGGAATATTTGGAGATTATTCGTTTTATAG
This sequence comes from uncultured Campylobacter sp., assembly GCF_938040115.1. Taxonomy (GTDB): domain Bacteria; phylum Campylobacterota; class Campylobacteria; order Campylobacterales; family Campylobacteraceae; genus Campylobacter_A. The sequence continues at coordinate 4,153 of NZ_CALHXD010000293.1, forward strand.
TTTTTATCCGCCCTGTCGTGCCTTTGTTAGTTAATACACAAATAAAAGCACCGCATAGACACTTTTTTGCGCCTTTAAATTTTGCTTGCTAGGTGCGCGTTAGAGCCACCACTCCTAAAACTAAATTAGCATAGATAAATTTGGGCACCCTCACTCGCCGACGACTAACATCACGCCAAGCGCTATCATGGTGACGCCGACGAAAAACTCCAAAATTTTCCATGCGGCCGGCTTTTGAAACAGCGAAGCTAAAAATCTAGCTCCGTATCCGAGCGAAAAGAAAAACGCAAACGACGCGCACATCGCGCCCGCGCCAAAGAGTCCCGCTCGCTCGCTAAATTTCGTAGAAACCGAGCCCAAAAGTACGACAGTATCAAGATATACGTGCGGGTTTAGCCACGTAAAAGCTAATGTGAGAAGCGCGGTTTTAACCGCTCCGTGCGTCTCCTCGCCGCCGGCCAAGAGCACATGCGATGCGCTAAACGCGCTATAAAGACTGCGCAGCCCGTAAATACTCAAAAATACAAATCCGCCCCAAAGCGCGGCCGTTTTGATAATAGGATAGCGCTCAACCACGTAGCCAAAACCCGACACTCCCGCAAAAATCAGCGCGGCGTCGCTAAGCGCGCAGATAGCGCAAACGAGAAAAACATGCTGTTTTTTGATGCCTTGTTTTAGCACGAAGGCGTTTTGCGCTCCAATAGCTAAAATAAGTGAAAGCCCGAGCGAAAATCCAGAGAAAAAGGCGTTGAAAGAAATCATTTTATCACTTATATTTTGTTTTTTAAATTTTGACCGAAATGCGTGTAACCAAAAACTCGGCGAAGTAAAATTTGCCGCACGCGTAGATTTTTGCAAATTTGCTCGCCGAATTTAGAAGTTCAAGATGCGGGTCTCGGCGAGTAAAATTTGAAGCCGAAATCTAAAAATTTGACTTCAAATTTAAATAAAGAACAATAAGGCGAAGTATCGCGAGATGATTTTTCGAGTTTTCTGCTTCACAAGCTCGCAGCTGCAAGTAGAAGAAGCAAAATTGAGCGTGCGCTAGGCATATAGCCTGCGGAGCGAAAATTTTGCGAAATCTCGGAAAAGCACTCGCGAGACGAGCCTTCCCAAAAGCAGCTTAACTTTCTTTTAGCAGTTTCGCCACCATCTGCTCGCTCTTTCCCTTATCGGTATCCTTTTTCGTCGCCTTATATATCCCGCTCACGTACTCCTCGAGCACCTCTTGCGAGTTTATGCGCGCGTCGCCCTCTTTTGGCCTTACTTTGGCGTATTCGCCGCTGTTTTGCAGCTCAAACGCCAGCTCGTTATCGCTAAGCTGCAAGCGCAAAAACTCGAGCAAGCGCTCTTGTAAATTTTTATCGATTATCGGCGTCATGAGCTCTAGGCGGCGCTCGAGATTTCGCGGCATCCAGTCGGCGGAGGCGATGTAAATTTGAGGCTCGGCGTGCCTAAAATAAAATATCCTCGCGTGCTCAAGGTATTTGCCGATGAGCGATCTCACGCGGATATTTTCGCTTAGGCCTTTCACGCCCGGACGCACGCAGCAGATGCCGCGCACGATGAGATCGATCTTTACGCCCGCACTACTAGCCTTTACCAGCGCGTCTATGATGTCGCTATCTACTAGCGCGTTCATCTTGGCCACGATCCTACCCTGCTCGCCGTGTGCGGTCTCGGCCTTTATCATCTCTAGCACGCGCTCTTTTATCTGCATCGGCGACATAGAGAGCGTCTGCAAGCGGCGGTTTTTAGAAAAGCCCGAAAGTATGTGAAAAAACGTCGTCGTATCGCTCGCAAACTCCGCCCTGCTCGTAAAATAGCTCACGTCGGTGTAAATTTTAGCCGAGCCGCCGTTGTAGTTGCCCGTGGAGAGATGCATGTAAAATTTGAGCTTGCCGCCCTCTTGACGGATGACTTGGCTCACTTTTGCGTGCACCTTAAAGCCCGTGATGCCGTATATCACGTGCGCGCCGGCGTCTTCTAGGGCCTTTGCCCAGTGCAGGTTATTTTCCTCATCAAATCTCGCCTTCAGCTCGACCATTACGGTTACTTGCTTGCCGTCGTTTGCGGCGTCGATGAGAGCCTGGATGATAGGCGAGTTTTTATCGACGCGGTAGAGCGTCATGCGGATCGAGATCACGCGCGGGTCTTTGCTCGCCTCTCTGATAAACTGCACGACGGGATCAAAGCTCTCGTAGGGATGCACGACTAGCACGTCTTCTTTATCGATGACGTCAAACATCGAGAGATGGCTGCTAAAGGGCGGCAATGTCTTTGGTGCGTACGGTGGTAGGCAAAGGTGCGAAAATTCTTTATTTCCCACGATCTGCCAGAGCGAATTTAACGTGAGCGGAACGGTGTACTCGTAGATATCCTTATAAAAAATCTTCATGTGCGAGTTTAGAAACTCGACTATCTCGGCATCGGCGTCCTTTTGTATCTGCATGCGCACAAAGGCGCCTTTTCGGCGCAGTTTAAGTCCCTGTTCGAGGATCATCATAAAATCATCCGCCTCTTCTTCCTCGATGACGATGTCGGCGTTTCTCGTGACTCTAAACGCCGCCGAGCTAAGCAGCTTGTAACCCGGGAAAATCTCCTCTGCGTGGCGGTGTACGATCGTTTCTATCGGCACGTAGACATTATCGGCCGCCTGATAAAACCTCGGCAAAACGCGCGAGATACGTATCATGCCAAATTTTATGATCTCTGGACTATCTGCGTCGGCAAGCTTGACAGCTAGGCTAAAGCTAAGGTTGTTTAGATGCGGATACGGATGCGTGGCGTCAACTGCGATAGGCACGATGACAGGCAAGATGTTTGAGAAAAAATACTCGTCGCATTTGGCGCGAAGTTCGGGCGAAATTTCGTCGTAATTTTTCATAAAAAGCCCGTTTTGCGCGAGCTCTTTTAGCGCGTCTTTATAGTGCTTTTCCACGAGTGCAAGCTCGTCTTTTATGTATTTTCTGATCTCTCTTAGCTGTTCGAGTGGACTCATGCCGTCGCTACCGCTAGCTGCGACTCCAGCGGCAAAAAGCTGCTTAAGCCCCGCGATGCGGATCATGTAAAATTCATCCAAATTAGTCATATAAATCGCGATAAATTTTAGCTTTTCAAGCGGCGGCAACACCTTTTCGCACTGAGCCAAAACGCGCGAGTTAAAGCGTAGCCAGCTAAGCTCGCGGTTGATAAAAACACTCTTTTTCTCATCCATTTTCCATCCTTTTTAAACTTTCATAAATTTTAGCGAATTTTCTCTTAAATCACGGCCTTTCCGAAAAGCCGTAAGTTTGTGTTATAATAAACGAAAAACAAATTAAGCTTCGGCAAAAATAGGCAAGGAAATAAGATGGAATATATTTGGGCGGTTACTATTTTATGCGTTGGCATGGCGGTCTTTTGGGTTTTAAAGAAAATTTCTATGTGATCGCATTTCAAATTTAACGAATGAATTTAGTGTTGTCGCAGTGATTTTTTATTTTGATTTTGAGTCAAATTTGACAAAGTTTTTAGAAATATTTTTAAATAGTTAAAAAGATGAAATTTGAGGTAAAAACGGCGGCGCAAATCGTCCGCCGCTATTAAATTAAAGATTATTTTCTTTTTTATACTCGGCTAAAAAGGCGTAGATTTCGTCTTTTAGTCTGAGTTTCTCGCGTTTTAGAGCATCCACTTCGGCATCGTTATAGACATTGCCTTTTTGCATTTCGGCGATCTTTTCGTCTAGCTCGTTGTGCTTATCAAAAAGTGATGTAAAGTGCGCGTTTGTACCTTTTAGCTTAGTTATAAGCTCTCTATCCTCATGAAACATCTTTGCTCCTTTAATTAAAGTTTGATTTAATTTTAGCGAATGTTATTTTAAGAGAGGGTTAAAAAGCGTCAAATTCGGAGCATTCCCTAAAATTTACGGTAGCTTAGTTTCGTCTCTAAATAGCTTAATTTTTTACGCTATTTAAATCCAAAAGATGCTTTTGTAAAATTTAAATTTTGGTAAGAGATCAAATCAATCCCTGATTTTAGCATTAAATTTACGGCTGTCTAGGCAAAGGCAAAATTAAAATACGCATAAATCGTCTCAAATTTTAGACGTATTTTAGCTCTTCTGGCTTATGTCTGCTTTTTATGACTCGTTTGGTTAGGCGTATCGACTCGCCAGTGCCGATGACTAGTAGCTTCGTGCCAGTGCCGATTAGCGTATCGCCCTTTGGCATCGGAATAAATTTGTTATTTACGTCTTTGATGCCAACGACGTCGGCGTTTGTTATGTTTCGCAAGTTAGTTTCTTTTAGGCGTTTAAAGCGTACCCACGAATAATCAGGCACCAATATCTCCTCTATGTCGATCGGCGAGTCTTGCTTATACAAAAACTGCTCGAGCAAATTTTCCATATCGGGTCGCACGCTCATGGCGCTAAGGCGCTGGGCGACTAGCTTTGACGGGCTCACGACGCTATTTGCGCCGAGTTTTTTTAGGCGCTCGGTATCGTCTTGGTTGTCGGAGTTTGTCATTATAAAATAAGGCTTTTTGCGCCCGATCTCTTTTTCATATAGCCTCACGGTGGCGATAAGGGCGATGTTATCTGCGATGTTTGAACTTAGCGTGATCATGCCTTTTGCGCTTGAAAAATGCGTCTTTAAAAGCGCAGTTTGCGTGTGCGGCTGAGAGACGATATAGTATGGATACTTGTATTTTTCCGCGATTTCCGGCAGATCCTCGCGCGGATCGATAACGATGAAAGGAATATGATTTTCCCTAAATTCGCGGCTTAATTCCATTGTGTATTGGTTGTGATAGCAGATGACAAAGTGGTTTTTTAGTCTTGCGATCTTGTATAGCATTCGTCTTTCCTTTATGATCGCTACGAGCGCGCCTTTTTTTAAAACTTCGAGCATCAAACCCGTAGAAAACGTAAAAACGGCAAAGCCTAGCAAAATAAAAGTGATAGTAAAAATCCGGCCGGCCGGAGAAATAGGTGCGACCTCGGTAAAACCGACGGTCGTAAAAGTCATACCAGCCTGATAAATCGCGTCTATCAGGCTAAAATTATCGATCGTGACGTAACCCATCGCTCCGATCATCATCATCAAAACGACTAAGATGAGCGGTAAGCGAAACGGGCGAAGTTGTTCGTAAAGTTCGGTATTAAGACTAATTTGAGGTTTGGCGGAACTTGACCAGTTGAGGAATTTTAAAATCTTTCTAAACAAAGACAACTCCTCAAATTTGCGGTAAATTTAGCGTGACTGTTTTCTCATTGTTCTTAGCGTAGAAGCAGCTACTTTGATCTTTCTCGTAGTGCCGTCCTCTAGCGTAACGCGGATGGTTCTTAGGTTTGGTAAAAACCTTCTTTTTGTTCTGTTTTTGGCGTGGCTGACGTTGTTGCCTACCATCGGACCTTTACCTGTTATTGCGCATACTCTTGACATATTTGTTTCCTTAAAAATAAAAATTTCTGCTGATTTTATCCAAAATAAACAAAATAAAAGCTTAAAGCCGCTTTTACAAACGCGTTAGTTTTTAAACTGAATTTATGGATAAAAAAGCTAAAATAACAAAATTTAAACACGGTTAAATTTTAAAAAATTACCGGCTCGATTTACGTAAAAAATATCATTTTTTTAGGAAATTCTTTTATCTTATGAGATTAGATTTTAAAGACGACGTAGCTATATTTTATCCTTCCGGCTTTTTAGACGGCGATATCGATAAATACGAAATCAGCGACGCAAATATAAAATATCTACGCCAAAAAGCTCCGCGTCATATCCTAATATCGCTTAAAAATACCGTTTATTTTAATAAGGTAGGCTTTAATCTAATCCTTGAATCCATCTCAAGAATAACAAAGGAAAGCGATGCGGACATAGGCTTTTGCGACTACAATGAGATAAAATTTAAAGCCCTAAAAAGAATGTCTAAAGATGTTTTAAATTTATCTTTTTTTGAGACGCTCAGCGTTGCGCTTTTATTTTGGGGGAAGTTTGAATCGGAAAACAAACAAATCATCGTTTTTAACGCCGATACCGAGCAAAAACGCCAGATTGCGCTAACATTATCAGGGCGCGGATACAAACCGGTTATCGCAAAAGACGAGGAAGAATTTAACCGTTTACATAAAGATTTCGAATGCGCCATCCGCCTCACCGATATAAAATCAAACAAGAAAGAATTATCCACTACCCTTAAAGAAAACGTCGTCGTTTACGAGATAAACGGCTTTATCGACTCGGAATTTGCAGACAAATTCGCTTATAAAAGTTTCCTGCAATCGCTAAAAATCGGCTTTAAATTTTTTGTTTTTGATATGAAAAAATCAAGTTTTATAAATATTCACGGCGTGTCGTTTTTAGCAAAACTTGCGATGGAGTGTGCCGATAGTGGCGCAACTATAGCTATGTGCGGACTAAAAAAATCCAATGTCTCAAAAGCCTTACTTCATGATTTAGAGGACTGCGGGATACTACTTTACGATACGATCCAGGATTTTTTCAATGACGACGCGACGATAGAAGGCGGCGGCAGTATAGAAGACGAAAAACCTAAAAACATAACAAAAGAATTAATAGATCTTTTACCGGATATCTTAAAAGTAGTGATGGACACACTAGCGTCTTTGTCAAATTTGCCTATTTCTCGCAAGAGTACCGAAATAACAAATTTTAGTTGCGACGAGGAGAAATTATGTATGGGCTCGGTAGCGTTTTACGGCGAGACGAATGCCAAATTTATCCTCTGCGTCGAAAAAAACGCCGTTAGTAGTATCTGCAAAATTTTACTCCAAGAAGGCGGTGAAGCAAGCATAACCGAAGCATATGCAGACCTGCTTAGCGTCATCTCAGACCGCATTGAGGCATGGCTAAAGAGCCGAAAGATAGAGGCGAATTTCACCTTGCCGCATGTTTTTGAAGAGATCAAAGAGGAAGACAAAAAAAACAAAGGCGCCCTCGTACGACTCGACATAGACGGCATGGACGCGATATTTTTTCTAAGCAAATAAAGGACACTAAAATGTATGTAGCACCGAGTATTTTATCGGCTGATTTTGGAAATTTAAGAGCCGAGATCGAGGCAATCTGCGAGGCTGGAGCCGATCTCGTGCATGTTGACGTGATGGACGGGCATTTCGTGCCAAATTTGACAATCGGCCCGGTGGTCGTAAATGCCGTCGCAAAAGCCGCCACAAAGCCGCTAGATATACACCTAATGGTGCAAAATAACACTTTTTTCGCCGATCTTTTTTTGCCTCTGAAGCCTAAATTTTTAAGCTTTCACATCGAGGAGGAAAAGCACCCGCTGCGTCTAATCGATCACATCCGTAGCCACGGCACGGGGCCCGCGATAGTGCTAAACCCGCACACGCCGGTATCGGCGATCGAGCACATCGTAAACGAGGTCGATATGGTGCTGCTAATGAGCGTAAATCCGGGATTTGGCGGGCAAAAATTTATCCCTTCGGTACTTGAAAAAGCTCGCAGTTTGCGCGAAATGATCGAGCGCAAAAACGCAAAATGCATGATCGAAGTAGACGGCGGCGTGACGGGACTAAACGTCGCGCAGCTCGATGAAGCGGGCGTAGATATCGTCGTGGCGGGCAGTTATATATTTTCGTCAAATTCATACGAGCACTCTATCCGCTCGCTAAAGCTCGAGTTTTGAACCAAGATTTCGAAGCCCTACTCGCCGTCATCGCCAAACGAAACATAGCCTACGCGGACTTTGTCGCCGCAACCAAGCAAATGGACGAATACTCCGAGCTTTTCGACGTTCGCGACGTGCAGATGTGGCGCGCGCTTGGGCTTGACATAACCCGCACCGCAAAAAACCAAATCGAGCTAAAAACGCGGCGCAATGAAATAAAAGATCAAATTTTTTGCGTCGTGGATATAGAAACTAGCGGCGGCATAAATAGTGGCCAGATCATCGAAATCGGCGCGCTAAAGCTACAAAACGGAGAAATAATCGGCAAATTTGAAACATTCGTGTACGCGCCCTACGTCCCGGAAAATATCAGCGAACTAACGGGAATCACCGCAGAGCACCTAAAAAACGCACCCAGCCTAGCCTTCGTCATGGAGCAGTTTAAAGTCTTTTTAGGTCAGAGCGTTTTTGTGGCGCACAACGTTCGCTTTGACTACGGCTTTATTAGCGCGACGCTGGAGGCACTAGGATACGGCGAGCTATTAAATCGCAAGCTCTGCACGATCGATCTAGCCCGCCGCACTATCGCCTCGCCAAAATACGGCCTAGGAACGCTAAAAGAAATTTTAGGCATCGACAATACCCACCACAGAGCTCTTAACGACGCTATCGCGGCTGCTGAAATTTTTAAACACTCCCTGCAAAAACTCCCAAGCGAAGTAAAAACGACCGAGGATCTAATAGAGTTTAGCAAATCGGCTAAAACGATGAAGCGACTAAAAATCACAACGAATGAAGCCGGCGAGTCGGTCAAATTTGACGACGCTGTGCAGACTGATAAATTTGACGATAATAAAAATTTGAGCGCCGCGAATGTTGCGCGAAATTTAAACATCGGCAGTAAAACACAAAAAGTAAAAGAGCCTAAACTCCCGATATTTGATGAGTAAATTTAACTAAATTTGCCGTAGTTAAATTTGATAAATTTAAAGCCAAATACAAACTCGCAAAAGCATCCGCTGCCTCTGCCTGCCCTATAAAAATCTTACAAATTTTCAAATTTAACAGAATAAAAAGAATAATTTTATAAAAATAGCAGCCTAGATCGGCGCAAATTTAACCTACTCGCCGACTCGCTCGCCGTTTATACGCACGATCCTAGCGGGGATGCCTACAACCGTGGCGTTATCGGGCACGTCTTTTAGCACTACCGAGTTTGCGCCTATTTTGGCGTTTTCGCCGATTAGGATATTTCCCAGCACCTTTGCGCCGGCTGCTATCGTGACGCCGTTTTTTACGGTCGGGTGGCGCTTGCAGCACTCTTTGCCCGTGCCGCCCAGAGTTACTTGATGATAGATCAGCACGTCATCGCCCACCTCGGCCGTCTCGCCGATAACCACGCCCATGCCGTGATCGATAAAAAGCCGCCTGCCGATCTTGGCGCCCGGATGTATCTCGATGCCAGTTAAAAAACGCGACATCTGAGAGATGAAGCGCGCCGTAAATCGCCAGTTTTTAATGTGTAAAAAGTGCGCGAATCTATGAAAAAAGACGGCATGGATGCCCGGAGTGTTAACGAGGATCGCCCCGTAGCAGCACGAGGCTACCGACGGGTCCTTTTCGCGTACGGTCGCGACTAGTTCGTTTAGTTCGGCTATCAGTCCCAAATCACGCCTCGTAAAGCGGAGTGCTGAGATATCTCTCGCCGTTATCGGGAGCTATGAAAAGCACCTTTTTGCCCTTGCCTAGCCTCCTTGCGACCTTCACCGCGGCCGCCAGAGCCGCGCCGCCCGAGATACCCAGCAAGATACCCTCCTCTTTAGCCAGCTTTCTAGCCGTCTCAAAGGCCTCATCGTTATCCACGCGCTCTATCTCGTCGATATAGGCGGTCTCAAGCGTAGCCGGGATAAAGCCCGCGCCGATACCCTGGATCTTATGCGGGCCCGGCTTTTCGCCCGAGATCACGGCGGAGTCGTTTGGCTCGACGGCTACGATTTTAGTCCTATAGCCGTTTGCTTTTAGTGCTCTAGCCGTGCCGCTTAGCGTGCCGCCAGTGCCTACGCCAGCTACAAACGCGTCAAGCTCTTTAAAGTCGTCCATTATCTCTTTTGCCGTAGTTAGCTCGTGAGCCTGCGGGTTAAATTTATTTTCAAACTGGCTTAGCATTACGTAGCCTTTTTCTCGCACGAGCTCGGTCGCTTTTTCGATCGCACCTTTCATACCCTTTGCACCCTCGGTTAGTACTAGCTCAGCGCCGTAGGCCTTTTGCAGCTTGCGTCTTTCTATACTCATGGTTTCAGGCATCACTAGCACGACCTTGTATCCTAGTGCCGCGCCGACCATGGCTGCGCCTATGCCGGTGTTGCCGCTAGTCGGCTCCACGATGACGTTGCCTTTTTTTAGCGCGCCCTCTTTTTGCATACTTACGATCATATTTGCGGCGATTCTATCTTTTACCGAGCCTCCCGGGTTAAAAAACTCAAGCTTTGCATAAATTTCAGCCATGCCCTCTTCGTGCACGCTGTTTATCCTTACGATCGGGGTTTTACCGATGGTTTGAACGATGTTTTCATATATCATTTAGACTCCTTTTGAAAAAATCGTGTAATAATAACTTCTTTTTCCATAAATATAAATAAAATATAAAAAAATAAATTTTCTTTTATATTTCAGCCTAAAATTTAGCTCGCACTCTCTATGATTTTTAGCGTTTTTAAGCTGTCTTCTATGCTAGCGCCCACGCTTTTCTTGTCGCCTAAAAGACGCACGAAGTCCTCTAGCTCGCTTGTTAGCGGATCGGTTCTTTTGACGAATATATTTTGCATTTTGCACGCGCTTGCGTCAAATTCGCTAAATTTAACAAGGCTCTGATTTAGTAAATCAGCCTCATAAACCGCCCCTTTGCACGCGACCTCGATCATTCTTTTGCGTCTGTGCGCTAGCCAGCTAGTAGCGATGAGAGCCGTTATCTCGCCCTCAAGCTCAAACGACAAAACCGCGTTGTCTTCAAATTTGGCGTGGATTTTGCGTGAGCTTTTTATATCCGCGATTTTTATCTCTTTGCCGCTTAAAAACCTAATGAGATCTATATCGTGCACGGCTAGATCAGCCAGTATCCCAACGTCCGCGATTCGCTGCGGAAAGGGAGAGTTTCTGGTTATTTGCACGCTATAAATTTCCTCGTTTTCAAGCTCTTTTTTTAGCGCTACGATCGCGGGATTAAAGCGCTCGACGTGCCCGACGGCCACTTTTAAATTTCTCTTTTGCGCTTCCTCAAGTAAAATTTGAGCGTCCATAGCATTTGCGCAAACGGGCTTTTCGATGAGCAAATTTAGCCCCTTTTGCATGCATTTTAGCGCCGCTTCTTTATGTAGCGAGGTCGGCGTAGCGATGACGGCGGCGTCTAAATTTTCGCTCTCTAGCATCTCGTCAAGACCCAAGTAAATTTTTTGCGCGAAATTTTCCTTGCAAAACGGATCGCAAAGAGCGGCTATCTGCACGCCAGCGACGTTTTGCAGCGCGCGGTAGTGGTTTTTGCCCATGACGCCAAGACCTATGAGCGCAAATTTAAGCATTATTTATAACCTCGATGACATAGTCTTGCTCCTCTTTGGTTACAAACGCAGACATCGGTAGCGCCATTATATCCTGCGCTACCGCTTCACTCACGGCAAAATCCCCAAGCTTATAGCCAAGATCCTTAAACACCTCTTGCAAATGCAGTGGCACGGGGTAATAAACTCCCGTCGGCACGCCTTTTTGCGCGCAGATTTCTAGCATTTTCGCTCTATCTTTTACGCGGATGCAGTACTGCGCCCACGCCGAGACGTTGCCCTCCGCGACGAAAGGCGCTACGACGCCCTTTAGTTCGCCAGTATATCTCGCCGCGATCTCTTGGCGTTTTGCAATTTCGGCGTCAAGGTATTTTAGCTTGACGTTTAAAATGCCCGCCTGGATGGCGTCGAGTCTGCCGTTTATACCGATGTATTTGTGGATGTAGCGCTCGGACTGGCCGTGATTTAGCAGGATGCGCATTTTTTCGTTTAGGGCGTCGTCGTCCGTAAATATCGCTCCGCCATCGCCGTAGCAACCAAGCGGCTTAGCCGGAAAAAACGAGGTAGTAGCGATGCGCGAGAGATTGCAGGACTTTACGCCGTTTTGGCTCGCGCCAAAGCTTTGCGCCGCATCTTCTATGACGGTTAAG
>NZ_CALHXD010000294.1 GCF_938040115.1 uncultured Campylobacter sp.
ATTAAGAAAGAGAATTTCTTGCTTCATCTTAAAGAATGTGAATTTAGATATAATAACAGCAAAGATACGAAGGAGTTCTATCATATTTTATTAAAGATGATAAGAGAGAATCCGCTTAGCTTATCTTGAGCCAAGTAAAATTTGTAAATTTTGGGGAATTAAAATTTGGGGAAAATTTAAGGCGGCGAACCGCCCTAAAATTATTTGATTATTTCGATACTTTTTACGTCGATAGAGGTTTTCATAAAGTCCTTATCGACCTCGCCGTAGATACGCACGGGCGTATTTTCATCGACGGTTACGCCTCTCCAGTCTTTGTGATCGATCTCGACTTCGATAGTGTCGCCGTTTTTATCTACGAACTGGTAGTGCTCAGGGCGAAACTCGGAGACGATCTTGCCCTCAAGCACGACGCGAGCGTCATCCGGTAGCGCTAGGGCTTGTTTTACCGTGCTTGCGCTCAAGGCGCCTTTGCCGACGAAGCCGCTTTGATTTGCTGCGTTTTGCGCGCTTGAACCAGTAAATCCGCCTGCTGCAAACATTGCGCTAGCAAGAGCCGCTGATAAAACTATTTTCTTAAACATTACGTATCCTTTAAAATTTGATGTGATTTTCGTGAAATCATAGTGCGGATTTTAATGATATTTCGTGAATTATTTGTTAATTTGTATTTATGGGAAGCTTAAATTTAGAGCCTGGCTTGAGGCTCTAAATTTAATATTTATAGGCTATTTACGAGAGCTTTGACGTCGGCCACGATAGGCTCGATCGCACGCTCGCCGTTTACGACGTGAAGCAGGCCTTTTTCTTTGTAAAATTTACGTATCGCCTCGATCGGCTCCAGATAAACCTTCATACGGTTGTTGAAAACCTCGTTGTTGTCGTCGGCTCCGCGTGCTCGTCCGAGTACTCTCTCGCGTGCGACGGCTTCGCTAACGTCCACTTCGATCACGCCTTTTAACGCGATCTCGTTTTGCGCGGCTAGCACCTTGTCTAGCTCGGTCATCTGCTCGACGCTGCGCGGGTAGCCGTCGATGATGACGTTTGATTTGTCTGAGCTTTTGATCGCTGAGACGATCGCGTTTACGACGACGTCAAGCGGGACTAGGTTGCCTTTTGAGATGAAACCGTCGATTAGCTTGCCTAGCTCTGAGCCGCTGGCAACCTCTGCGCGTAGCAGATCGCCCGTTGAGAAGTGCGCAAATTTGGCGTCCTCTTGCGCGATTAGCGATGCATCAGTGGTTTTGCCAGAGCCTGGAGCGCCGATGATTAAAAATAGTTTTTTCATAAATTTTCCTTTTGTAGCCTTGTCTTTTGAGTGCTTTTTGTGGAGCTAGTAAAATTTTGGCTCGATGAACTATATGTTCTATCTGCGCCAAAATTTTACGTCGCAACCCCAAAAATCATCTCAAAATACTTCGGCTTCTTTTTGTATCAAATTTTACCAATGCGTAAATCGAAGTATCGTGAGGCGGATTTAAATGTTGTGCAGAAAATTTTGGGCAAGGCTAGACGTATAGTCTGCCGCCGCCTCAAAATTTCAAACTCATTTAAAGACGCTCGCGAGACGATATTTATTTTTCTTTTTCTCGCAGCCTTAACCCTAGCTCCCTTAACTGCTCCGCGCTAGCTTCGCTAGGCGCCTTGGTTAGCGGGCACTGGGCGCGCTGAGTCTTAGGGAAGGCGATGACGTCGCGGATCGAGCTGGTTTTATTTACTAGCATATTTAGCCTATCAAAGCCGATCGCGATACCGCCGTGCGGAGGCGCGCCAAAGCTTAACGCGTCGAGCAAGAAGCCAAATTTCTCGCGTTGCTCGGCCTCGTCGATACCAAGTAGCTTAAACACCTTTTGCTGAACGTCGTTTTTGTGGATTCTCACGCTACCGCCGCCAAGCTCATAGCCGTTAAGCACGACGTCGTGAGCGACCGATAGGATGTCCTCGAGATCAGGCTCGTCGATGTTTTTAGGCATAGTAAACGGATGGTGCATGGCTGAGTAGCTGCCGTCGTCGTTTTGCTCAAACATCGGGAAGTCAAGCACCCATAAAAACTCCATTTTGTTTTGGTCTATGATACCCATTTGCTCGGCGAGGAAAATCCTAAATCGTCCCATGTAGTCAAGTACGACTTTTTTCTTGCCGGCGCCGAAAAATACGACGTCGCCGACTTTTAGCTCGCAGCGAGCTACAATCTCGTCAAGGTCGCTTTGCTCGAAAAATTTGCAAAGCGGTCCTTTTAGCCCGTCCTCTTTCATCTGGAAGTAGCCAAGGCCTTGAGCGCCGAATTTGCGGACGAATTCTTCAAAGCGGTTCATCTCGCGTTTGCTAAAGATATTATCGCCGTTTGGCACTTTTAGCGCTTTGATGCGGTTTTTCTTAGGTTCGGTTGCGATTTTGCTAAAGATTTCATTGCTAGAGCGCGCGAAAATGTCGATAACGTCGATCATCTTTAGATCGTAGCGCAGGTCCGGCTTATCGCTGCCGTAGCTTTCTGTCGCCTCTTTGTAGCTCATGCGGCGGAAAGGGATTTGGATATCGTATCCGCAGGCGGCAAATACGTCTTTTAGCATATTTTCGGCCATATTTAGGATGTCTTCTTGCTCGATGAAGCTCATCTCGATATCTATCTGCGTAAATTCAGGCTGTCTATCTGCGCGCAAGTCCTCGTCTCGGAAGCATTTTGCGATCTGGAAGTATTTATCAAAGCCAGAGCACATCAAAAGCTGTTTAAAAAGCTGCGGGCTTTGCGGCAGGGCGTAAAACTGGCCCGGATATACGCGGCTAGGCACTAGATAGTCTCTGGCGCCCTCCGGCGTCGCACGCGTTAAAATCGGCGTTTCAAACTCGATAAAGCCCATTTTATCTAGGCTGTTTCTAGCCGCGATCGCCGCTTTTGAGCGCATTTTAAAGATATTTTGAAGTTTCTCGTTTCTAAGGTCCAAAAATCTATATTTTAGCCTGATGTCCTCGTTTACGCTCTCGTCGCCGATGACGAAAGGTAGCGTCTCGCTCGGGTTTTCTACTATCACTTCGTTTGCGACTACTTCGATCTCGCCCGTTTTTAGGCGCGGATTTACTAGGCCTTCGCCGCGAGCGCGGACCCTGCCTTTTATCCTTAGGACGTACTCGTCGCGAACGTGCGACGCGGCCTCGTGAGAGCTCTTGCTATCTGCAGGGTCGCAGACGATCTGGATCAGTCCCGTGCGATCGCGCAGGTCTAAAAATATAACGCCGCCGTGGTCGCGGTAGGTATTTACCCAACCGCAAAGCGTAACTTCTTTGCCTATGTCGGCACTGCTTAAATCAGTGCAGTAATGGCTACGCATTTTCACTCCTTTTGCTGTTTTTAACGCGCCCATTATACTAGAAATTTGCTTTTTCCCAGCTTTTTTAAAACAAAATGTGATAAAATCCGCTCTATGAAAAAAGAGAATTTATTACTTCCGGCTAAGGTAAAAAAGGTCGGTCTAGTCGCGAAAATCAATGGAAATTTGGTAAAAAACGCGCGAATCCTGCGCGAGATTTTAGCTAGGTACAGCGTTCAAATTTTGTTTGAAAACGCGCTCGCTAAACATTTAAATTTAAAAGAGGGCTCAAATTTACAAGGATTTGAGGTTTGCGAGCTGGCGCAGGAGTGCGACTTTTTGATTTCGCTGGGAGGCGACGGCACGATCATCTCGCTTTGTAGAAGCGCGGCCGAGATTTCACCCTTCGTACTCGGTATCCACGCGGGTAGGCTTGGATTTTTGACCGATATCACGATGAATGAATGCGAGAAGTTTTTCGCCGAGTTTTTCGAGGGCAAATTTGAGGTCGAGACTCCTTTTATGCTTGACGTTTTTTTGCACAAAAAAAGCGGCGAAATTTTACGCAAAATCGCATTTAACGACGCGGTAATCGTGGGCGAAAAGGTAGGTTCCATGACGCACGTGGAGGCCTTTTGGAACGAAAAATACTTTAACGCGTATTTTGGCGACGGCGTCATAGTCTCTACGCCCGTGGGATCAACCGGATACAACATGAGCGCGGGCGGAGCGATAATATATCCTTTGAGCGAGGTGTTTTTGGTTACGCCCGTTTGCTCGCACTCGCTAACTCAGCGTCCGGTCGTGCTTCCGCGCGGATTTGAGATCAAATTTAAAACCGCGAGCGCGGCGGTGCTGGTTATCGACGGGCAGGAGCGGTACAAAATGGGCGAGCTTGAGAGCGTGAGCATGACGCTAAGCGCGAGCACGGCGCGGCTAATCCGCCACGTCGGGAGAGATTATTTTCAAATTTTAAAAGAAAAGCTGCATTGGGGTTATAATGATTGAGCGGATTTTGATAAAGCAAAATTTGAGTTTTGAAAACGTCGAGTTAAATTTCGGGCGCGGACTTAGCGTATTTACGGGCGTGAGCGGCGCTGGCAAATCGGTCCTGATGGGCTCGATAATGGCTGTTTTAGGGCTAAAAGATAGTGAAGCGAAGCTGATCGAGGCTGACGTCTCGCATAAATTTAACCTTGAGGAATTTGGCTTAGAGAGCGAGGAGATAAATACCTTTAAACTCTTTCGGGACAAAACGACGCGGTACTTTATAAACTCGCAAGCCGTTTCTAAAAAAAATCTAGCCAGCATCGCCAAAGAGCACGTAAAATACCTATCCGCAAAGGAAATAAACGAATTTGAAAACGATAGATTTTTAAATTTGCTAGATACTTTGCAAGCGAAAAAAGACGCTAAATTTAACGAAATTTTGAGCGAATTTAGGCTCAAATTTGACGAATTTAGCCAAATTTCTCGCGAGCTGAAAAAAATAATCGACGAAGAAAAAAGAGTGGAGGAGCTAAAAGAATTTGCTTCTTTTGAAATCAATAAAATAGAAAGCGTGAGCCCGAAAATCGGCGAATTTGACGAGCTAATGGAGCTAAAAAAGCGCCTAAGCAAAAAGGATAAAATTTTAGAAGCGTGGAATAGGGCGGAGCAAATTTTTAATTTCGAGCAATCCGTAGTAGACGCGCTAAACATCAGCGACGTCGATAGCAGCTTTTTTGAAGAGGCGATGAACGAGCTGCGAGTAGCGCGCGAAAATTTAAACATGGACGAGCTAGAAGACGTGGATATCGAGGGCGTGCTAGACCGCATCGAGGCGATAAACTCGCTAGTGCGTCGATACGGCGGCGAGGAGGAGGCTCTGGCGACGCTAAAAACTCGCAAGGCAGAGCTAGCCAGATACGAAAATATAAGCTTTGAAAAAAGCGAGCTGGAGCGTAAATTTAAGCAAAATGAAACCGCGGTAAACGCGCTGGCGGATAAAATCAGCCAAGCTCGCGCGGCAAATTTAAAGGAGCTTGAGTCGCTCATAAATTCGTTTTTAAAAGAGCTTTATATGAGCGAGATCTCATTAAAGATAAATAGTAAAACCCTAGACGCCGCCGGCAGGGACGAGGTAAATTTGAGCCTAAACGAGACGGCGCTAAAAAATCTAAGCTCGGGCGAGCTAAACCGCTTAAGGCTAGCTTTTATCGCAAGTGAAAGTAAGATTACCGGAGGCGGCGAAGGCGTCATAATATTAGATGAAATAGACGCGAATCTAAGCGGAAAAGAGGCGATGAGTATCGCAAACGTGCTGCTAAATTTGGCCAAATTTTATCAGATTTTTGCTATCTCGCACCAGCCGCAGCTAAGCTCTAAGGCCGATTCGCATTTTCTAGTCGAAAAGCGCGGCGAAACCTCGAACGTAAGGGAGCTAAAGGGCGAAGAGCGCGTAAGCGAGCTGGCCCGTATGATAAGCGGCGAACGTATAACCGAGGAGGCGATAAATTTTGCTCGCCAGCTTTTGGTTGTTTAAGTTTGGCTTAAAATTTAGGTTGAAAAAAGAAAAGTAATGGTATATTTGCAAAAATTTTCAAATGGGAATATATGGAAAAAAATAAAATTTTAATAGTAGAAGACAATAAAGCTCTGGCAAAGCTGATCGCTAAAAAGATGGAAGATAATACCGAGATGCAAGTGGACGTCGCTCACAGCTTAGCCGAAGCGCAGGCGTTTCTTACGAAGGCTAAGGATTATTTTATAACTTTGCTCGATTTAAATTTGCCCGATGCTCCAAACGGCGAAGTAGTTGATTTCGTAGCGTCTAAGGGCTTACCGATTATAGTTTTAACGGGTAGTATGGACGATAAGACTAGAGAAACTTTTATGGACAAGGACATCGTGGACTACGTCTATAAGGGAAATATGAGTGACGTAAATTATATATTTCATATGATAGATAGGCTAAAAAACAACAAGCAGTATAAGGTCATGGTAGTAGAAGACGTAATGCAGACTAGAAATGACGTAAAAAAAATATTGCAAAATTTACAGTTTCAAGTATTTACGGCGGCTCACGGTGAAGAGGCGATGAATTATTTTGCCGATAATCCCGATATAAAACTCGTGGTTTGTGATTACGGCATGCCGGTAAAAGACGGTTTGGCGGTTTTAAAAGAGCTAAGGGAACAAAAAGATAAAAACGAACTAGGCGTTATAATGATGACTAGCGCAAACGAAAACGTTAGCGGTGCGGTATTTTTAAAAAACGGAGCTAATGATTTTATCGCTAAGCCGTTTTTAAAAGAAGAGCTTATTTGCCGCGTAAATAATACTATAGAAAATATGGAAAATATCAATAAAATCGCAAATTTCGCCAATAAAGATTTTCTAACCGGATTATTTAATAGAAGGTATTTTTACGACGATATGCAAGAATATTTAGCTAGTTTGGAAGAAAATCCTATGCCTTACGCCGTAGCTGTGATCGACGTAGACGGACTTAAAAATATCAACGATAAATACGGACAATATAGCGGCGATAAAATTTTGAAACTACTGGCTAAAAAATTAATCGACGACACCAAAAGCAGCGATATAGCGGCTAGATTCGGCGGCGGAGAATTTTGCGTTTTATTAAAAAACGTATCGCAAGAAGACGCGGTTAAATTTTTCGTCGGATTAAGAGCTGCAATAGCAGCCAATCCGGTAAATATAAAAAACGAACCGGTTAAAATTTCGGTCTCCATAGGCGTTACTTTCGGTAAAAGCGATTATAACGTCGACGAGATTTTGGAGCTTGCCGACGAGGCTCTTTATAGAGCAAAAGAAAACGGGCGAAATAGGGTAGAAATAGCCTGATGATAATAGACACTCACTGTCATTTGGACGATGAAAGCTTTGATAACGATCTGGTAAAAGTTATCGCAAATGCCCGAGAAAACGGCGTCGGCGGAGTACTAATACCGGGTGCTGATATTAATGATTTACCAAAAGCGGCTAAAATAACCCGCGAATTTGAAAATGTATTTTTTGCCGTCGGAGTTCATCCGTATGACAAGGATGGATTTGACAAGGACGTGCTTTATAAATTTGCAAAAGACGAAAAGTGCGTTGCCGTGGGCGAGTGCGGGCTTGATTACTTCCGCTTGCCTAAAGACGAAAATGAAAAAGAGCTTGAAAAAGCGGAACAAAAGCGCGTATTTAGAGCGCAACTTGATATGGCGGTAGAGCTAAATTTGCCGGTCATTTTGCATATTAGAGATGCAAGCGAAGATAGTTTTAATATCTTAAAAGAGTATGCAAGCAGGCTAGTCGGAGCGGTTTTGCACTGCTATAACGCTTCGCCTTTGCTTTTAGAGCTTGCTAAAATGGGCGAATTTTACTTTGGTATCGGCGGAGTTTTGACGTTTAAGAACGCAAAAAATTTGGCTCAAATTTTACCCCAAATTCCGCGAGATAGGCTACTACTTGAAACAGATGCGCCGTATCTAACGCCTGAGCCTTTTAGGGGGCGCAGAAACGAGCCTGCATTTACGCGATTAGTTGCGACGAAGATGGCTGAGATTTTAAATTTAAAAGAAGAAGAGGTAATGGAAATAACAACAAAAAATGCAAAGAAAATCTTTACGAAATTTAACACGTAATCAAGGAGAAAAATGAAAATCTTTAGAGTAATAATGCTGTGTCTAGCATGTACGGGGTGGCTTTTTGCGACCGCGGCTAGCAACGACGCAGAGCAAACCCAAAAGATGATATTAAAAGAATTTGACATAGATGCTAAATTTTTACAAAGCTCTCACTACGCTTCTATAAAAAATTCCATTAAAGATAGTAAAAGAAAAGAGTTTATAGATACCGTCAAAGGCGGCTATAAACATATCCCGATGCTTCAAAAGATCATAAAAGACTCAGGTATACCGGAGTCGTTTTTGTATCTTGCTATGACGGAGTCCGGTTTTTCAAATCACATAGTTTCTAGCAAAAAAGCCATCGGAATTTGGCAGTTTATGGAGTCTACGGCAAAACTTTATGGTCTTAGAGTGGATAAATACACCGACGAGCGAAAAGACCCGATGGCGGCTACCGTTGCAGCTACAAAATACCTACAGAGTCTAAAAAATGACTTTGGTAAATGGTATCTTGCGATGATGGCTTACAACTGCGGCGACACTAGATTAAGGGAAGGTATTAAAAAAGCCGGAACTACCGATCTGGCAACATTGCTAGACGATAAAAAAAGCTATATTCCAAAAGAAACTAAAAATTTCGTCAAGAAAATTTTAGTCATTGCGCATATAGCAAAAGAGCAGGAAAATTTGCTGGCTAAAACGCAGGCCTTAAGTGGAACGAAAGGCATAGAACTATCAAAGATAGATGTCCCCGGCGGTACAACGCTAATGGAGGTAGGAGACAGCATAGGTCTTAGTCTAAAAAAGATGAAAGAGTACAATATGCATCTAAAATTCGTCTATACTCCACCTACAGAAAAACCTTATTATCTTTATATTCCATTAAACAAAAAGAAAATGTTTAGCGACAATTTCGAAGTAGCGCAAAATAGAAAATTTGAAATTTATACTGCCAAAGAGAACGATACGCTACTAACTATAGCGGAAAAAACCGGCGTAAATCATAAAATCATAAAAGAGTACAACGGACTTGCTTCAAACGAGATCAAGCCTAGTCAAAAGCTAGTTATCCCAAGTGAGCAAAACGTAAACTATCTAGCCGAGTATATGGTAAAAAGCGGCGATACGCTCGGAGAAGTTTCACAGAAATTTGACGTAGCGCTTGAGGATTTAAAAGAAGCCAATACTCTTATGAGCTCAAACAGCTCGATTGGAGCCAAACTTGCCGCAACCGAGTAGGGCTAAATTTATATTTTTTAGTCTATTTTTTGTATTTTTTATGAGCGGCTGTTCGTTCTTGACCTCGCCTTCCGGCGGGATTACCGCTAGCGGCGGCTCAAAAAAGAGCGGCAAAATAAACAGTTCAAAAGGTGTGCATGAAGCAACCATGCGCCCGTATACCATAAACGGAAAAACCTATTATCCGACCGTAGTCAAGGTCGGTGATAGGGCTAGCGGTATAGCCAGCTGGTACGGTCCGGATTTTCACGGTAAAAAGACGTCAAACGGTGAGACTTACGATATGCATGCTATGACGGCGGCGCATAAGACTCTGCCGATGAACACTATGGTGCGCGTGACGAATATAAAAAACGGTAAAAACATCATCGTGCGTATAAACGACCGAGGCCCTTTCGTGGCAGGTCGCGTGATAGATTTGTCAAAAACCGGCGCGGTTAAGCTTGATGTATTTAACGCCGGCACGGCCCCCGTTTTACTAGAGGTCGTTGGCTTTAACGGCAACGTCGGCGGAGCTGTTGTAGCATCCTCTCAGCCTAGCTCAAAACAACCTAGCGGCTCGCAAAAAACGAGCACTCAAACTAAAGCGCAACCACAACAACAGTCTTTTGTCGGCGGTATTTTTATGGTACAAATCGGCGCATTTAAAAATTTAAGTGGCGCAAACGCTCATAAACGGCAGCACGCTGGACAATACGGAAACGGTGCCTATGATACAGTTATAAAGTCGTATGATCTTGACGGCGGTAAAATTTACAGGGTATTTATAAGCGGCTTTAGAAGCGAAGAAGAAGCAAAAGACTTCATAAGCGCAGGGCATATCTCGGGCGCATTTTTCGTGAGGGAATAAGATGCAAAGAAAGACAAAAGAGACGGATATCAGCCTAGAGCTTGAAATTTACGGCAGTGGCAAATCCGAGATAAGCACTGGCATAGGATTTTTTGACCACATGCTTGAGGCCTTTTGCAAGCATGCGCTTTTTGATATGAAGCTTGTCTGCAAGGGTGATTTGCATGTAGATTTTCATCATAGCGTAGAGGACGTGGGTATAGTTATCGGATTGGCTTTGCGCGAGCAAATTTATCCGCTTAGCGGCGTGGAGAGATTTGGCGAGGCGACGGTGGTGATGGACGAGGCGGCGGTAAACTGCGCTCTTGATCTTTCAAATCGCCCATTTTTGGTATATGAAAGTATAAACGAGGGCAAAGTCGGCGAATTTGACGTAGAGCTGGCGAACGAATTTTTCCAAGCCCTAGCATTTAATGCCGCTATCACCTTGCATATCGCTAAAATCCGCGGACGAAACTCTCATCATATTTTGGAGGCTAGCTTTAAAGCCTGCGCCGTCGCGCTAAGAAGAGCTCTGGCTAAAAACTCCAGAGTCGGCGTACCTAGCACGAAAGGCGTTCTATGATAGAGATTATATTTTTAGACGTCGACGGCTGTCTAACCGACGGCAAGATCGTTTATAGCCCAAACGGCGACGAGCTTAAATTTTTTGACGTTAAGGATGGATACGCTATCGAGAGCTGGCTAAAGCTCGGTAAAAAAGTCGCGATCATCACTGGCAGAAGCTCGCCTATCGTCGAAAAAAGGGCGCAGGATCTAAAGATAACGCATGTCTATCAAGGCGTTAGCGATAAGCTTAAAGTCGCAAAAAAGATACTAGAATTTGAAGAGCTGGAGTTTGAAAACGCTGCGGCTATAGGCGACGATTACAACGACTACAAGCTACTAAAAAGCGTCGGATGGAGCTTTAAACCGAAAAATGCGATCAAAGAGCTTGAAGTAAGAACGAGGCTCAACTACAAAGGCGGCAACGGCGCGGTGCGCGAGATGATAGAGATACTTATCCGCAGCGAGGGCTTAATGCAAGAGTGGGCTAAGCGTTGGTTATAAGGATTTTTTACCTAGTCGTCAGCGTTTTTAGCGTGGCGATGGTTTATTTGGCGATTGAGGAGCCTTACTATAGCGAGCTATTAAAGGGTGGCGAAGTGACTACAAACATGCAGATGAACGCAGTCACTGACTACGAGATGAATGCTACTGTAGTAAATGCTAGATATGAAGCCGATACGTGGAATAGATACTCCGAATTTGACGAATTTATCAAATTTAGAGCGGAAATTTTTAAAGATAACAAAGAGCATAACGTGAGCTCCGATAAAGCGTTTTATAACGGCGGTCGAATTATACTTAAGGGTAACGCGCGCTATGTAAATAATGAAAATTTGACCTTTTTATCAGACGAGGTCATTTATAGTACCGCCACTAAAGTAGCTACTACGCAAACGCCTTTTACGCTAACGAAGAACGAAGATAAAATAGTCGGCAAAGCCTTGGTTTACGACTTTGAGTTAAAAAAAGCTTATATCAAAAAGGCCTTTGCTTTGATAGAGCAAGATAGAAAAAGATAGGACGGAAAATGATAAATTTTGGTTTTAAAAAAGTGGCTTTAGTTTTGGCGCTTAGCGCTTTACCGCTTTTAGCAGAGCAGGTGGAGATCACAGCGGACGAGTTTTATGCTGACGAAGGCAAACAAATAAGCGAATTTAAAGGCAATGTAAATATTAAAAAAGGCAAGGATACGCTCACTGCAAATTTGGTAGTGATATATTTCGACAAAAAGCGAAATCCGCTAAAATACGTCGCTTCCGGCAACGCCAAATTTAGAGTATTTATCAAAAATAAAACATACGACGGTAGCGGTAGCGAGCTTGTTTACGAGCCTGCGCCAAATTTATATACGATAAACGGCAACGGCTTTTTGCACGAGATAGAGACCGATAAAAAAGTCTACGGCGAAAAGATCACGGTCAATCAAAATAGCGGCACGTATAACGTAAATAGCGGCAAAAAAGAGCCGGTTAAATTTATATTCCAGGTCGAGGATAAAAAGTGATCCGCGTTTTAAACGCAAAATTTCTTATCTCGGCGCCCGACATCTCGCTAGCTCCGCCTGCAAACTCTAGCGAAGTGGCGTTTCTAGGGCGCTCAAACGTGGGCAAAAGTAGCCTCATAAACACTCTCGTAAACCAAAAAAGCCTAGCCAAGAGCAGCTCGACACCGGGCAAAACGCGCCTCATAAATTTTTTCGAGGTCGAGTATGCGCGTGGCGTCAAAAACAAGCAAGGCGAGCCAAGCGAGGAGAGGGCAAATTTGACTTTTGTCGATCTGCCTGGCTTTGGATACGCCAAAGTTGCCAAAAGTATGCATGCGCAGTGGAGAAAAAACCTCGACGAGTACCTAAAATTTAGAGCCAACATCAAGCTTTTCGTGCATCTCATCGACTCGCGCCAGTTTGATATGCAAATCGATAGGGACGTAAACGACTATTTGCAAAGCTTCCTGCGCCCCGATCAAAAAATTTTAAATTTCCTCACAAAATCAGACAAGCTAAATCAAAGCCAAAAAAGCGCGGTTTTAAAGGTCTATCCGGGCGCGCATTTCGTTTCGGCGCTTAAAAAAATAGGCGTAGAAAAGGCAAACGAGCTTATATATCTAAACGCGCTGGGGCTGTAATGAAATCAAAAAGCCACAGGCAAATTTTGGCATTTTTACCATCAAATTTTCTAACTAAATTTACAAATTTAAGCGCCGCCAAAGCCAAATTTATAAATTTAGCTAAAAACATATAACAATGCAAACGAGTGCGGCAATGCGAAGATTGGGCGCAGAGAAGCGATTTTTAAAGCAGCTTGCTTGGGTTGCTTTTCTCATTTTTTATCAGAGCATAACGACCGTATTTGCGTATCTGCCGCCTCTTATCGGGATATTTTTTACCTACATGATCATGCTAACCTTGCAGAAACAAAAGACTCTCAAAGAGTTTGGCAAGGAGTGGTATTTTTGTCTATTTTACCTTACCTTTGCCGAGCAGGCGCACGGGTTTGCGCTGTTTTCAGCGGTGATCGCGTTTATGCTTTTTTATCATTTTATGTCCGACTGGCTCATCGTTACGCTAAAATCAAGAGAGCTTTTGGCGGCGGGATTCGTCGCTAGCGGCTACGTTTGGACCTGCGCGACCAGCTCTTTTATCTCATACGCGGCAAATTTGCCTATGTTAAAATTTGACTACGAGTACCTAATCTACGTCGGCGTGGAGTCTGTTTTGGCGGTGATTTTGTTTAGGGGGCGCTTATGAGGATGCGCATAGTGTTTGGCATCATATTTAGCGTCTGGGTGCTTTTGCTGGTGCGCGTTTATTACCTTAGCGTCAAATCAAACGACTTTTACGAAGAGATCGCCGAGCAAAATGCGGTAAAAACGCAATACCTAGCTCCCGTCAGGGGGCTGATTTTAGACGCCAAAGGTCGTCCGATGGCGGTAAATCGCCTCGGTTTTTCCGTCGCGTTAAAGCCGCATCTAAGCGGCAAGAGGGCGGAGATTTTAGATGCCGAGCTTGCAAATTTGCAAAATTTATTCGAGGATTTAAACGTCACGAAGCTAAAGCGCGAATACATCAAGGCCGACTCGCCTTATAACCAAGATTTCATTCAGATTATCGATTTTATGGACTACGATAAGATGATACCGAGCATCGCCGAACTATCGCTACGAGAAAATTTGGAGGTCAAACCGGCATCCAAGCGCCACTATCCCTACAATAACCTAGCCTCTCACATCATCGGCTACGTCGGCCGCGCAAATCAGCAAGACGTCGAGTCCGATCCCGTCGCAAAGCTAACCAATCACACGGGCAGAAGCGGCACGGAGCGCTTTTATAACTCCGTCTTGCAGGGTCAAGAGGGCGTGCGAAAGATAAAAGTAAACGCGCTAAATCAGGAGGTCGAGGAGATATCCGTGAGCTACCCGCAAAGCTCGGATATATCGCTTACGATCGACCTTGAGATGCAAAAATACATCGAGGAAATTTTCGGCGATAACGCGGGCGTCATCATCGTGATGGACGTGAGAGACGGCTCGATACTGGCTGCGGGCAGCTTTCCAGAGTATGATTTAAATCCGTTTGTTACGGGGTTATCGCAGGCTAAATGGGACGAGCTTGTTAAAAGTATCGATCATCCATTCACAAACAAGCTCGTAAACGGCCTTTATCCGCCGGGTTCGGTTATAAAGATGGGCGTGGCGATGGCGTTTTTAGATACTGGCAAGATGAGTCGCTCCGATGGGTATTTTTGCTCGGGCTCGTTTGAGCTTGGAGGGCGAAATTTCCGTTGCTGGAACGTCTACGGACACGGTTTTATGGATATGAACTCGGCCATCCGCGAGAGCTGCGACGATTATTTTTATAAAGGCAGCTTAAAGGTCGGTATCGACGCTATAACCCCGGTTTTAGAGCGGCTAGGTTTTGGGCAAAAAAGTGGGGTGGATCTGCCTAACGAATTTGTCGGTATCGTGCCTGGACGCGAGTGGAAGATGCAAAAATACGCTCAGCCGTGGTATCAGGGCGAGACGCTGATCACCTCGATCGGACAGGGCAACTTCCTCGTGACGCCGATGCAGGTGGTGCGCTATACGGGTATCCTGGCGACGGGGAAAAATATCGTCCCGCATTTTTTACGTAGCGTAAACGGCGAGGAGGTTAAATTTGAGCCTACCGATGATATCCTCACGCCGTTTGAGAAAAAGCAGTTGCCGTATGTCCAAAAGGCGATGTATGAGGTCGTAAATCATAAAAAAGGTACCGCGCATAAATATTTTAAAGAGGCAAAACTCACGCTAGCGGCAAAAACGGGTACCGCGCAGGTCGTGGGTATCTCGCAGGCCGAAAAAAAGCGTATGAAAGAAGAGGACATGGAGTATCTGCGCCGCTCGCATGCGTGGGTCACGACTTATGGACCGTACGAGGAGCCTAGATATGCCGTTACCGTTATCATCGAGCACGGCGGACACGGCGGTCTGGCTGCCGGACCTCTAACGGCTAAAATCTTTAATAAGCTACTAGAAATGGGCTACATCGATCAAAAATACGAAATCACCTCGCTGGCAGATACCGAGGCTGTACAAAAGAAGAAAAATTAAAATTCCGCGTTTAAATTCGGTGTTAAATGACGTCAAATTTGATCAAATTTCTAAAATTCTAGCGGATTAGTCGCGAAGTAAAATTTGAGTTAATTTACAAAACCGGCAAGCCGAATTTATCCCTCAAACATCTCCGAAAGCTCGCTTGTAGCGATATTTACGATTTTATTATTTGCATCTAGTTCGATCAAATTTTGGGTTTTAAATTTCGCCAAGATCCTTGAAAAGGTCTCTGGAGTGATGTTTAGGATGGAGGCTATTTTGATGTGTTTTAGCTCGTTAAAAAGATCGGCGTGATTAACGAGAAAGCTTGCGACCTTGGCTTCGGAGTTTAGCACGAGCTCTTGATGTATCAGCTCGCTTGCGATTTTTAGCTTTTGCGAGAGCGATTTTATGATTTGCAGCGATACGCGTGGGTTTGATAAAAACTCGGCGTAAAATTTATCGTAGTCGATTTTTAGTACCTCGCCGCCTGTTAAAAATATCGCCGTCGCCGGAAATTTGATATTTTCAAAGTTGGCAAGCTCGGCTACGAAGCTAATCCCGTTAAACTGATGCATAAAAATCTCTTTGCCTTTTGGGCCTATTTTATAGAGCTTGAGAGAGCCTTTTATGAGGAGGTGGAGCCACTTTGACTCCTCGCCCTCCATAAATAAAAACTCGCCCTTTTTATATTTTTTTAGGATGCTGATATCTTCTAGCCTTTTTAGCTCGGCCTCATTTAGCCCCTGAAAAAACGGGATTTGCTCTAGCATTTGCGCTCTTATTTATTTTTTAAAAGATCTCTGATTTCGGTTAGAAGCGCTATATCCTCAGGCACCGGCGCAGGCTCCTCGGCTTTT
>NZ_CALHXD010000295.1 GCF_938040115.1 uncultured Campylobacter sp.
AGATCTCGCGGGCTAGATTTTCGTCGTTGAAGCACCACAGATCCTCTCTGCTGCCGCCTCCTCGCGCTAGCACGATCGCATCTGCACCGCTGGCGCCCGCTCTTTTTAGCGCGCGTATTAGCGAGGCGGGCGCGGTTTCGCCCTGCGTTAGCGAGTCAAAAACTATGATTTCTGCTAGCGCCCAGCGCTGCGAAGCGATACGCAGCATGTCTTGCAGCGCGGCTGATGTTTTTGAGGTAATAAGCGCGATCTTGCGCGGAAATTTGGGTAGCGGTTTTTTGCGCGAGATATCAAAAAGCCCTTCGCTCTCAAGACGCGCTTTTAGCTGTTTAAACGCAAGCTCGAGCTCGCCCTCGCCGCTGGGGCGTATCAGGGTTGCGATAAACTGATAGCTGCCGCTTGGCGAGTAGAGCGAAATTTTGCCGTAGAGAGCGACTTTCATGCCGTCTGCGACGTCAAATTTGAGCTTAGCGGCGTTAAATTTATAAATGACGGCCGAGATCGCGGCCTTTTCGTCTTTTAGCGTGAAGTACCAGTGGCCCGAGCCGTGCCTCACTAGCCGCGAGATCTCGCCCTCTACCTCGACGTAGGAAAACGTCGTCTCAAGCAGCGTTTTGGCCTGCTCGTTTAGCTCGCTGACGCTTAGCACTCACGGGCCTTTTGCGCGATGAAAAGAGTAGAGATATCCATCGAAAAGCTCTTGCAAAGGCGC
The DNA here is from genome assembly GCF_938040115.1 of uncultured Campylobacter sp. Classification (GTDB taxonomy): domain Bacteria; phylum Campylobacterota; class Campylobacteria; order Campylobacterales; family Campylobacteraceae; genus Campylobacter_A. The sequence goes on from NZ_CALHXD010000295.1 coordinate 713, forward strand.
ATCTCAAAGCCAGCGGCAGCGAGTTCGTCCGCAAAGCTTTTGGCGTCTAAAAAGCCCTCGATCGAGCTTGGCAGGTACTCGTAGGCTTCTTGATTTTTGGAGATAAAGCCGCCGATTTTAGGCAAAATTTTGCTTAGATAAAAGTCGCGAGCGCCCGTTAAAATCCCGCTTTTTTTGCGTTTGGTAAACTCTAGCACTACGACGTATCCGCCCGTTTTTAGCACTCTGTTAAACTCTCTTAGCGCGGCCTCGCGCTCGACTACGTTTCTGATGCCGTAGCTGATGCTTAGCACGTCCATCGAGCCGCTATCAAGCGTCGTTTGCGTCGCTAACGCCTCGATAAATTTAAACTCAGGAAATTTTTGTTTGGCGACCGCGAGCATGCCGCTTGAGGGATCGACGCCGATTAGATTTTCGATTTTTGCGTTAAACTCGCCCGCCGTCTTTTGCCAAAAGCCCATCATATCGCCCGTGCCGCATGCGACGTCGACGATATTTACGCTTGAGTCTTTGAAATTTGACAGAACCGTTTTGCAAGCGATCTTGCGCCAGCTCACGTCCGCGCCCATGCTCAGCACGCGGTTTGCCAGGTCGTAGGTCGGCGCAATGTCGTTAAACATCTGAACTATTTTTTCTTGTTTTTCCATTTTTTCTCTTTAGAAGATATAGTAGATTTTTAAGCCGCGCGAAAGCTTTGTGAGGCTTTTTAAAATTTTAGGCTTTGAGTCCAAAATTTCGCTTCGCAGCTCGTAGATTTTTTTGTAAATTTTAGCTTGGAGTTTGTCTATGCGCTTTTGTTCGGCGCCGCTTTTTACGTGCGCTAGTAGGCCTAGCCAGATGTCGGCGTCTTGCAGCGAGCCAAAGGTTTCTTGTAAAATTTTGCTCTTTTTAAAGCATTTTTTAGCTGTAGCAAAATCAAAACCGCCGCCAAAAATCTCGCTTAGATATCTTAGCCTTTTTATCTCGATGCGGCACTTGTGAAACTGCGTGTTTTCGGTGGTTTCGCTCAAATTTGAGAGAGATTTTTTGAGGCGTAAAATTTGAGCTCGCATGGATTTTGCGGCGAGTTTTTTTATCGGCGCGTCTCCTAGCTCGCCTTTAAAAAAGTCGCTTCCCTCGCGTAAAAACACCTCCCAGTCGCGCAAAATTTCGTTTGCTTCGTCGCTTTGCAGCTCAGCCTGAACGCTTTTGGCTAGGGTTTTGCTTAGATTTTCTAGCTCGCTAGCTAGTGACTCAAAGCCTTTTAGTTTTTGCAAAAACTCGCAAAATACGTCTATATCGCGCTTTTGGTTGGTTAGCTCGGCTAGTTTTTTAAAATTTAGCAGAAAATAGCAAGCCGTTTTCCGGTCGAAAACGGGAGTGAAAATTTTAAGTAGCGAGCGCGTTTTGCGCAGATTTATACGGATTTGGTGTAGCGCCTCGGCATCGCCAGAGATTGCGTATTTGCTTAGATATTTACGAAGCATCGTAAATATCTGAAAAAACACCATCCGCATCGCGTCCATCGCGCCGATGTAGCTTGGTAAATTTAGCTCTAGCCCTGGGCTATTTTGTAAAATTTCAATGCTCTTTTGCGCGTCGAAACTGCCCTGCGGCAGGCCAAAAAGCGCTAAATTTTTATTTTTATAGCGTTCATCTTCCGTGACCTCGCTAGCTATGTGCGCGGCGATAAACTCGGGCAGGCTAAACTCTGCCGCCTCGCGCTCGCCGCCAAACTCGGCCTCGAAAGTAACAAGCCCCTCTAAAGCGCAGTGAAAAATATCGACGTTGCAAGCAACGCCGTCAAGCCTAAATAAAAATCTCGTCTTTTTTATCGGAGCGGCGACCGCGTTTTTTAGGGCTTTTTTAAAGCTTTTAGCATCCGTTTCGCTCTCATTTTCCTCGCGCGCTAGGCCGACGCCTGATTTTTGCGTGATCGTAAAAACGCCCGAAGCCTCGCGAAATCTAATCTCCTCAAGCGGAGTGATTTTGACGTAAATTTGCGTCACCTCTTTTTGCTGGACGTCGATGTCGCGGGCTTTTAGCTCGTTTATGACGGCGGCGTCACGCAGGATAAATTTACGCTCGATCTCTATCAAATTTCGCTCCTTAATATGAAAAATTGTATCAAAAGGTAGCTTAAAGTGTAAAATTTGCGTCCTTTTGCCGCCGACCTTGCGACGCGAAATGATTTTTTAACGCAAATCACGCTAAAATCAGCTCAAATTTGAAAGGAGTTTGGATGAATAGAAAGCTAAATTTTAGCGCGGGTCCTTCGGCTCTGCCTCTTAGCGTGCTTGAGCGCGCGAAAAACGAGCTCACCGACTATCAGGGTAAGGGCTTTTCGATAATGGAAATCAGCCACCGAAGCAAGATTTTTGAAGAGGTGCACTACGGCGCGATGGCAAAGGCGCGTGAGCTATACGGTATCGGCGAAGAGTACGACGTGCTATTTTTGCAAGGCGGCGCGCATTTGCAGTTTGCGATGATACCGCTAAATTTAGCCGCCAAAGGCGTCGCGCAGTACGCAGATACAGGCGTCTGGACGAGCAAGGCGATCAAAGAGGCCGCAAACGTCGGTGTAGCCTACGAAGTGGTCGCCAGCAGCAAGGAAACCTCCTACGACCGCATCCCTGAGGTTAAATTTAGTGATGACGCCGCGTACGGCTACCTCTGCACGAACAACACCATCTACGGCACGCAGTACCGCGAGCTGCCTCGCTCCAAAGCTCCGCTAGTAGTCGATGCGTCGAGCGATTTTTTCTCGCGGCCGGTTGATTTCACGGACGTGGGGCTGCTATACGGCGGCGCGCAGAAAAATGCCGGCCCAAGCGGCGTAACCGTCGTCATCATCCGCAAAGATATGCTAGAGCGAGCCTGCATGGAGCGCACTCCGACGATGCTTCGCTACGACACGCACGCGTCGGCCGCGTCGCTATATAACACGCCTCCGACCTTTGGCATATATCTGCTAAATTTGACGCTGGGCTGGGTGCAAGAGCAGGGCGGTCTAGCGGGCGTAAACCGGATCAACGAGCAAAAGGCGGCGCTGCTTTACGGCGCGATCGACGGTTCTGGCGGCTTTTACAGAGGTCACGCGCAAAAAGATAGCCGCTCGCTGATGAACGTTAGCTTTACCATCGCAAACCGCGAGCTCGAGGCGGCCTTTATCGCCGAGTCCGAAAATGCGGGCATGCTGGGCCTAAAAGGGCACCGTCACGTAGGCGGCATCAGAGCCTCGATATACAACGCCGTGAGTATCGAAAACGTGCGGACTTTGGCTGAGTTTATGAAAGAATTTGCTAGGAAAAACGGGTAAATTTGACTAGACGCGCCACTCGAATTTGGCTTTTTCTCGAGCAAATTTAAACTCGGGGTTTAAATTCGGGGCGCGTAAAATTTTGCTTTTTACTCAAATTTAAGCGGCTTTGGCTTGGGAGCGGTTGCTTAAATTTCTTTGGTTTTACGGCGAGCCGATTTTAAATTTAGTCCCGTCCGTCGTTAGGTTTAGAGCGATGCGCAAACGATACGGAAATACCAAAAGACGACTGGAAGCGCAAGATGAGGCGATTTTTTAGTTTGGAGTAAATTAGGCTTGAGTTTTTTGTCAAATTTGCATATAAAATTGCTTTTAGTTGGTGCGCGGCTTTTGCCTCTTAAATTTTCTTTTATCAAATTTTCCGCTCAAATTAGCCCCTAGCAAACGCAAATTTTACAAATAAAATCATCTTTTTATCTCCAAATTTATCCTACCGTTTGCCTCTAAAAATTTATATTCCAACTCGTCTGAGCGATAGGTTATGCTTTTGTCTTTGCAAATTTGCTTTTCGCGGGAGGCTATCTTTTCTAGCATCGGCGGCAGCTCCTTGGTGATCAAAAGCTTGATAGACATCTCCAGGCCGTGCGTTAGCTTTTTGAGAAACCTACCGTCAAGCTCGCTCTCGTCTTTTATCATATGCAAATTTGCGTCAAAGCCGAGTTTGCGTAGCTCCTCGTAGAGCTGTGATTTTTCCTCGGGCGACGCGCAGTGGTCGTTTACGGCGCAGTGGTAGCCGACATAAATAGGCTTTGGATATGCGCTTTGGACTTTTAGATGCGCGGCGTCTAGGGCGTTTCGTATATCTTCGCGCGCCTGCGAGAAATATCGAGGCGAGGATTTATCCAGTAGCGTCCACATCGTTTTGGTAAAGACGTAAATTTTGATATTTTTAAAATATATATCGGTCGAGTATTCGCGAAATTTGAGATAATCTACCTCTTTGCCTAGGCCTATGAGCTCCCAGTTTAGCTTCGCGTAGCTACTGTTGTCGATGAGGCCGTTCACGAGCCACGGCGCAAATTTGGCCGCTAAGGCGTTTATGTATGCGCCGTGCGAACTGCCGACTAGGACAACTGGCAGCTCGTTTATATCGGTCGCGGATTTAAACGGCGGATCTGCCTTGATAAAAAGCGCTGCATTTATCACGTCTTGGGCCTGCATAACGCCGAAATTTTGATATTCGTTTTTGGTCGGTTGCAACGTGACGGATATTTCTAATTTAAAATCGCTCGGCAAACCGCCGCTTGATTTTATATTGCCCAGATAGGCATCTAGCACCGAAAGTTCGCCGTAGCTGATATCGTTTGGGATTTCTATACCGATTTTAGAGCATTTGTTTTTAAGGATTATTTTGTCTAAATCGTTTAAAAAATACTTCGCCCCCGTCTGCGGTCTGCTGCCGATACAGTGGTAGTTTACGCTAGCTACCGCTACCTCAAATTCGCTCGCTACGAACTGCGCTAAATGCTCTCTATAGTTTTCGTTCGCGTCGCCGCCAAGCCCAGGCACTATGAAAACTAGGGCTCTAGCCGGCTTTTCATCGTCGTAGCAGAGCTTAAACTCAAGTAGCGAATCTCGCTTTAGGCCAAGCTCTACATCGTCGCAGGATGGGATCTCGTATGTTTTATTTATTATCATGATTTTGCTGCGGTAGATTTTGTTCTTTTATCTCTAAATTTATCTTGTCGTTCGCTTCAAAAAATTTATATTCTAAATCGTCTGAAACGTAACTTATGCTTTTATCCTCGCAAGGCTGTTTCGGTCGAGCTGTGATTTTGGCCAGCATCGGCGGAAGCTCTTTTGAGATTAGCGTTTTTATCGACATATCTAAACCGTGCGTTAGCGTTTTGATAAATTTACCGTCAAGCTGACTTTCATTTTCTATTATATTTAGAGTAGCGTCGTAGCCTAAATTTTTTAGTTCGTCGTAGAGTCGTTGTTTTTCGCTAGCCGGAGCGTAAAAATCGTCATAAGCGTAATGGTAACTCGTGTAAATTTGCTTTTTATAGCCGCTTTGGACTTTGAGGTGTTGCGGCATTAGAATTTCTCTTATATATTTTCTTGATTTGGAAAAATAAGCCGGCGAAGCCTTGTCTAGCGTCCAATGCGTCTTGTCGAATAAATAAAGCTCGATATTGTGATAGCATTCGCTGGTGTAACCGCTGTAATATTTCATGTAATCTATCTCTTTGCCAAAGCCGATAAAAGGCCAGTGCGCTAGCGCATAACTGCTGTTATCTATGACGCCGTCTATGAGCCATGGGGCGATTTTGGCGGCCATATGCGATAGATAGCCTCCGTGCGAGCTGCCGATCATGACGACTGGTAGGTCGTTTATGTCGGTTGTGCACTCAAAAGGAGCATTGGCTTTTACGAAAAGTAGCGCATTGATCAAATCCTGCGCCTGCATAATGCCGAAATTTTGATATTCGTTTTTAGTCGGTTGAAGGGAAATAGATAGTTTAAGAGACAAGTCTTGAGGTGCTGTCTTATCGCGTTTTCTTGCGTCCATTAGATTGTCGATATCAAGTAGTGTTTGCGTATCGATTACGCTTAAATTTTCCGGGAGCTCTATGCCGCACCTGGCGCATTCTTTTTTTAATATCGATCTATCTAAATCGTCAAAAAATATCGTCGCTCCTGTTTGCGGTCTATCGCCGATACAGTGGTAGTTTACGCCTACTACAGCTGCGCTAAATTCGCTCGCGACAAACTGCGCTAAGTGCTCGCGGTAGTTGCTGTCTGCGTCTCCTCCGTAGCCGGGGATTATAAAAACTATTGACGAGACCGGCTTTTTGGTATCAAAGCAAAGGTTAAACTCTAGCAGGCTTTCGCGCTTTATATTAAGCTCGGTATCGTCGCAGGAGTGGATTTTATACGTTTTTTTAACTACTGTGCCGTTTTGCCATATTTTTGAAACTTGTAGATTGATTTTATCGTTAGATTCAAAAAATTTATACTCTAAATTTTCCGAGATATAGGTTATGCTTTTATCCTCGCAAGGTTGTTTAGGGCGAGCTGCGATCTTGGCTAACATCGGCGGAAGTTCTTTTGAGATCAGCGTTTTTATAGACATATCAAAGCCGTGAGTTAGCGATTTGATAAATTTACCGTCGAGCTCGCTTTCATCTTTTATTATTTTTAATGTCGCGTCTATGCCGCATGCGTTAAATTCGCTATAAAGTTCTGATTTATCAGCGATAGGAGCGATGTCGTCTCCGGCATAGTGATAGCTTAGATAAATCGGCTTTGGATATTTGCTTTGGGTTTTTACGTGGTCTAAATTTAAAATATAACGTATCTTTTCGTGTGCGGGCATAAATCTCTTATCGGAGCCATCTTTTAAGGTCCAAAGCGTCTTGTCGGAGATGAAAAAATTTATATGTTTAAAAAGCATATCGTTTGATGAGCAGCAGTGATTCATATAGTCAAGCTCCTTACCAAATCCCACGATCCTAAGCGGATATTTGGCGTAGCTACTGTTATCTATGACGCCGTCTATGAGCCACGGAGCAATCTTGGCGGCCATATGCGATAGGTAACCTCCATGCGAGCTGCCGATCATGACGACTGGTAGTTCGTTTAAATTTTTAATCGCTTTAAACGGCGCATTTGCCTTTATAAAAAGTAGGGCGTTTATCAAATCCTGCGCCTGCATAATGCCGAAATTTTGGTATTCGTCTTTTGCCGGATCAATCGTAAGGGATAAATTTAAAACAAAATCTTTTGGAAATGCTCCGCTATTTTTATTGTTGTCTATATAGTTACTAACCGCAGACAAGACGCCGTTTAGCTTATCGAAATTTTTTAGCGAGCTCAGATCACCGCCTAGTTGCAGGTTTATTTCTCGGCATTTTTCTCTTAAAATTTCTTGATCAAATTCGTCCATATAGTATCTAGCGCCCGTAACTAATCTGTTGTAAATATGATGATAATCTACATTAATCACGGCTACGTTATATTCCCTCGCCGTAAATTCGGCTAAGTGGTCTCTGTATGCCTTATCGACGTCGCCGCCGCATCCAGGTACTATAAAAACTATGGCGTTAACCGGTTTGTCATCGTCGTAGCATAGTTTAAAGTGTAAATTTGTAAAGCGCTTGACGCCTAGCTCCATGTCGTCGCAAGAGTTGATTTCGTAGATTTTACTGACTACCATTTTTTGCCTTCCGCGGATTTTTGTTATTATACCCCCGCCGAGCTAAATTTAGCTTTTTAGGTATGTAAGCTATACGGCGTATTTATCAAAGATAATGAAAATAGTTGTTTGGGTTTTGAAAATTTGAGCGTATAAATTAAAATATAATTACAAAATTAAAAATTCTTTACGGTTTCGCCGCCGAATTTCAGTAGCGCCGAACCCCACGTAAAGCCGCCACCGAACGCATCTAGTAAAAGCAAATCGCCTTTTTTAAGTCTGCCCGCTTCATATGCGTCGTTCATCGCCATAGGTATAGAGGCTGAGCTTGTGTTGCCGTATTTTCCGACGGTTACGACGCACTGTTCGTTTGTAAAATTTAAGCGTTGCTTGACTGCTTCGATGATGCGTAAATTTGCCTGATGAGGTATAAAAAGATCTATTTTATCGCTTGGAATTTGATTTTTTTCTAGGATATCTACGACGTCTTTGGTTAGCGTCTGGACTGCGATTTTAAAGACCTCGTTGCCCGACATCTTAATAAATTTCTCTTCGCCACCTGGAGTTATGAGCAGGTTTGCGTAGTTGCCGTCGGCTGCAGTGTGAACGTCGATTATTTCGTTTTCTTCGCTAGCGCTTACGACTGCTGCACCCGCTCCGTCGCCAAATAGTATGCAAGTCGTTCTATCGGTCCAATCGACGATCTTACTTAGTTTTTCGGCTCCGATTATCAATACGTTTTTTTTGCTTCCGCTTTCAATTAGTGATTTTGCAAGCTCAAGCAGATAAATAAAACCCGTACATGCCGCGCTTATATCAAATGCTGTAATGGCATTTATACCTAAATTTTTAGCGATCTTGCACGCCGTTGAGGGCATACAAAAGTGATCTGGCGAGATGGTCGCGCAAATAATGGCGTCGATATTTTTTGCGGTCAAATTTGCTCTTTCAAGCGCTAACTGTGCTGCTTTCGTGCCAAGATCGCTCGTATTTTCATCCTGTGCTATGCGTCGTTGGCTAATACCTGTACGCTTAACTATCCACTCGTCGTTGGTTTCCACCATTTTTTCAAGATCGAAATTTGTTAAAATTTTAGGTGGAGCGTATGCGGCTATGGATATTAGCGAGGCTTTTGGCATTAAATTTTTCTTTGTAATTTCATTTTGCGAAGTGCGAAAGCTCGTCTTCGATAACTTTATTTATATCGGAGTTTGCGAATTTTAGAGCTTGAAATATCGCGTTTTTGATAGCTTTTGGTGTGCTTTTACCGTGGCTTATTATGACGCAGCCGTTCACGCCAAGTAGCGGTGCACCGCCATATTCGTCGTAATCAACTTGCTGTTTTAATGTTTTAAAAACTTTTTTCATGAGAAGCGAGCCTGCTATAGCGACCGGGGATTTTTTAACATGTTTTTTGATGATTTTAGTTATCGCGTCAGCTACGCCTTCGCTTGTTTTTAGTAGGATATTTCCGACAAATCCATCGCAAATAACGACATCGACACTTCCGTCAAAAACCTGATTTCCTTCTGCGTTGCCTACGAAGCTGTCGAGTTTTGAGATCATTTCAAAGGCTTCTTTAGTCGCCTCGTTGCCCTTACTGCTCTCTTCGCCGTTAGATAAAAGTCCTAGTTTAGGGGATTTTATTTTTAAAATTTCTTTTGCGTAGGCTTCGCCCATTATCGCAAATTGAAATAGATGCTCCGGCCTACAGTCCACGTTTGCGCCGACGTCCAAAACTAGCGTGTTGCCGCCGGTTACGTTTGGCATTAGAGTCGCTATCGCCGGGCGCGAGACATTTTTCAGTCGCCCGACTCGAAGCGTGGCAAGACTCATCGTAGCTCCGCTGTGTCCCGCCGAAACTACGGCCATAGTTTGTTTATTTTTAAGTAGCTCGATAGCCTTAAAAATACTGCTTTCTTTTCGCTTTAACGCATCGGTGGCGCCGTCGCTCATAGAAACGACCTCGTCGGCTTGAATAAATTTTACGTATTGTTTTAAATTTTGCGGAACAAGGCTCTCTAAAATTTTCATATCGCCTACCAAAACGGCTTCAAATTTTACTTCTTTTAAAGCCTCGATCACGCCGCCGATAATAGGTTGCGGACCGAAGTCGCCGCCCATCGCGTCAATGCAAATGCTGGTCATTTGTATTAATACTCTCCGGTAGTTTTATTTACGCGGTGAGGCATTTTCCATGAGCCGTCTTTATCTTTTACGGGAACGGGAAGTGTTACTTTGTAGTGCGTTCTTCTCTTTGCCGCGCGAGTATGACTTACTCTTCGTTTAGGTACTGCCATTTTATTCTCCTTTATAGATTTTTACATTTTTCACAATAAAAATAATCGCTTTTAAAAGCTTCTATTTCGCTTGTTAGTAATTCTTCCAAATTTATAAAACCGTCGAAAAACTCAACTACATCGTCGAGGTTTTCTTCTTTATCTTTATAAATTCCGTCGCTTAATATCAAATTTACATCTTCATCAAGCTTTAAATTTATATCTTCGCCGCATCGGTCGCAGTTGTGAGCTATCTCGCCTACGATTTTACCTTTACAGCTAACTAAATTTTGATTTACTCTTTTCAGGTTGCCGTTAAAATTCAGTCCATCCGAGTTTAACTCGAACGGCATTTGATTATTTGCGATTTTGACGAAAGATATTTTCAAAATTTAACCCAAATTTAGCAAATTTCTCTTGTTGTAAAGAAAAATGCGATCTCGTTTTTAGCGTTTTCTAGGCTGTCGCTACCGTGAACGGCGTTTGCGTCGATGCTTTCGGCAAAGTCGGCTCTAATTGTGCCAGGTTTGGCTTCTTTTGGATTAGTTGCGCCCATTAGATCACGATTTTTTGCTACCGCATCGTCGCCCTCAAGAACCATAACTACGACGGGTCCGCTCACCATAAAATCAACCAAATCGTTGAAGAAAGGTCTGTCTTTGTGAACTGCATAGAAAGCTTTTGCGTCGCATGTGCTTAGTTTGACTTTTTTCATAGCGGCGATTCTTAGTCCATTGCTTTCGAATCTGTCCACGATTTTTCCGATAACGCCTTTTTTTACGGCATCAGGCTTAATAATAGAAAGCGTTTGTTGCATAAAATTTCCTTTTTGTGGTTTTTATAAGGCGGTGATTATATCAAAAAAAAATTAAATTTCAAAATAAGCCCCGTAAAAGGGCTTAGGTGCGGAGTTTACGAGATGACGGCCGTTTCGCCCGTTCTCATATCTGCAGTTATCTCGGCGCGAGAAGGCTGTCCCGCATAAGGAGCGTCCCAAACTATGCAGCCGTCGGTCGGACAGGCTGAGGCGCATGCCGGCTCGTCGTTAAATCCTACGCACTCGACGCATTTATCGGCATAGACGTAGTATGCATCCTCGCCGGTTGGGTTATCTACGTCGTCTACGATAGCGCTCGTCGGACACTCGTCGATGCATGAGCCGCAGCTTATGCAGATGTCTGTTATTTTTACTGCCATTTTTTATCCTTTTTGGTCAAAATTTTTCGCAAGAATATCAAAAACTAAGTAAATTTGATATTAAATTTTTGCGTTAAATTTTAAAACGAAAACGTTAAATTTTTAGCTCTTTTTAATCTTTAGATGATATAATTTCGCTACAAATAAAAATTATTAAGGAGAAAAAATGTTAGTAACAAAAAAAGCGCCTGACTTTACGGCTGCAGCAGTTTTAGGAAGCAATCAAATCGTAAACGATTTCAACCTATATAAAAATATCGGCGAGAAGGGCGCAGTAGTATTTTTCTATCCTATGGACTTTACTTTTGTTTGCCCTAGCGAGATCATCGCGTTTGATAAGAGATACGATGAGTTTAAAGCCCGCGGTATCGAAGTTATCGGGGTTTCGACAGATAACCAATTCTCTCACTTTGCGTGGAAAGAAACTCCGGTAAACAAAGGCGGTATCGGCCAAGTTCGCTTCCCGTTAGTAGCTGATATGACGAAGTCTATCGCTCGCGGTTTTGACGTACTTTTAGAGGATGCGGGAGTCGCACTTCGCGGTAGCTTCTTGCTTGATAAAGACGGCACCGTTCGCCATGCGGTCATCAACGACCTTCCGCTTGGAAGAAACATCGACGAGATGATAAGAATGGTTGATACGATGCTATTTACCAACGAGCACGGAGAGGTTTGCCCTGCCGGTTGGAACAAAGGCGATAAAGGCATGAAAGCCGATACCGCAGGCGTCGCGGACTACCTATCTCACAACGCGGATAAGCTATAATCATCTAAATTTAAGGGCGAACTCTCGCCCTTATTGATCCTTTTTAGATTAAAATATCGCAAATTTAATACAAAATATTAAAAATTAAATCAAAAAATAAGTTTTTTTTACTATAATCTAGCTTAAAATTCAAATTTATTCGGAAGGACTTATAATTCAAATGAACGTTACGTATAATGACGGCTCGTTTATGCGCGAGGACGCAGTGACCGTATTTGCCAGAGTGCGAAACGATAACCGCCAGGTGCACTTTCTAAATCTTTACAATGGCGTAAAAGTCGAGTGCATGGGCGAAGTAGAGCACGCAGAGGATGATACCGTCATCTGCAAGGTAACATTAGAGCAAATTTTGGCCATGAAAGAGGAACAAAACGCCTATATCGTACGCGATGAATATTTTTCCGAAAATTTAAGAGCCGACATCGTCGGATTTGATCTTGCAAATTTGACCGTAACGCTACAAAATTTCACGTATATGCAAAATCTGCACGCGAATTTAAGGAAACACCAGCGCGTTTATCCTGATCGCTATACTAAGGTAATCCTCACACAAAACGGTAGCGAAATAAGCGGCAATCTATACGATATCTCAAGGGGAGGCCTAGGCGTCGTTAGCTTGGACGACGGCGGATTTAAAGAGAGCGAGCCTGTAAACGCCAAATTTGAGCTATATATACCGGATGAAGCCAGCGGCTCTAATAAAAACATAAACATAGACACCAATCTAAAATTGGTCGCTGCTTTAAGATATAAAGGCGCGATGAGATATTGTTGCGAGCTAACAGGTAAAGACGGTACTACGGGCGAAGATATAGCGAAATTTACCAAAAAACGCGTAATAGAAACTCTCGAAGAGCTCAAAGAACAACTAAAAACTTACCAATAAATTTAACGCAAAATTAAAAGGCGAGCCTCGCGCTTGCCTTTTTTAAATTTACCCGTCTCGCTTTCAAAATTTATCCCGTAGCTTCACCCGAAATTTAATCAAAAATCAGTAAAATAGCCCAAAATTTACAAGGAAATTTTATGAAAACCATCCAAGAAAATTTAAAGCTATTTTACGTCGGTCTCAAAGACAAAGAGCCGTTTTTTTACAAAAACAAAGACCTCACGACGCACGCAGCCATCATCGGCATGACCGGTAGCGGTAAAACGGGCCTTGGTATCGGCATCCTAGAAGAAGCCTGCATCGATAATATCCCGACCTTTATCATTGATCCGAAGGGCGATATGACAAACCTTGCCTTGGCGTTCCCGCAGATGAGTGCGCAGGATTTTGCGCCGTACGTCGATGAAAACGAAGCGCAAAACAAAAGCATGAGTGTGGATGAGTTTGCCGCGAGCGAAGCGCAGACGTGGGCAAAAGGCATCGAAGGCTCGTTTCAAAGCCTAGAGCGCGTGGGACTTTTTAAAGATAGCGTCGAGCTAAAAATTTACACGCCAAAGAGCAGTAGCGGCGTCGGCGTGGCGTTGCTGGGCGATTTTGCCCGTCCGAATCTAGACGTAGGCGGCGAGGAGTTTAGCGAGTACGTCGGCTCCCTGGCTAGCTCGGTACTCTCGCTCGTTGGTATAGAAAACGACGTAAACTCAAAAGAACACCTGCTCATTTCAAATATTTTTATCGATAAATTTAGCCAGGGCGCGGACGTGAGCCTAGAGGAGCTCATCGGCTTTATCGCGACGCCTCCGTTTGCCAAGATCGGCGTATTTGACGTGGAGAAATTTTATCCAAGCTCCGAGCGTATGAAGCTAGCGGTTAAGATCAACACGCTGCTTGCAAGTCCCGATTTTCGCGCATGGCTAAGCGGCGAGCGACTCGATATCTCAAAGATGCTTTTTAACGCAAACGGCAAGGCAAAGTGCAATATCTTTACCATCTCGCACCTAAAAGACAGCGAGAGGATGTTTTTCGTGACGCTACTGCTAAACGAGATCATCGCGTGGATGCGCAAGACCGAGGGTACGAGCTCGCTTCGCGCGGTGCTTTATATGGACGAGATTTTCGGATTTTTCCCGCCAAACGGCAATCCGCCTAGCAAAACCCCGATGCTTACGCTGCTCAAGCAAGCCCGCGCGCACGGCCTTGGCGTGATACTGAGCACCCAAAACCCGGTCGACCTTGACTACAAAGGCCTTAGCAACATCGGCACGTGGTTTATCGGGCGCTTGCAAACCGCGCAGGATAAAGCGCGCGTGATCGACGGTATGACGGGGCTTGCGGGCTCTGCGATGGATAAAGGCGAGATAGAAAATCTCATCTCAAATTTGCAAAAGCGCAACTTCCTACTAAAAAACATCCACGAGGACGGACTGTCCGTCATCTCGACGCGCTGGGCTCTGAGCTACCTAAAAGGACCTCTTAGTCGCGAGCAAATTTCAAATTTGATGAAAGAGCAAAAGAGCGGGTCGAATTTGAGCGGATCAAGCTCGGCAAAAAGCTCAAATTTCGCCGCCAAACCGGTGCTGTCGCCGGATATCACTCAAATTTACGCTGCAAGCTCAAATTTGCAGGAGGGCGGCGAGCTGGAGGGGTATCTTTACGGCGAAGCTAAAGTGCGATTTTACGACGCTAAAAAGGGGCTTGACGAGGTTCGCGAGGTAAATTTCACGCTAAGGCTGGATGAAGCTCAAAAAAGCGCCGACTGGAGCGAAGCTAGCGAAAATATGCATTTTACCGCGGTTGCAGAGCCGAATTTCAAACTCTCGTACGCGCCGCTGCCGGGCTTTGTCGCGGGAGCTAAAAATTTCAAAGAGCTAACCAAAAATTTCAAAGAATTTATCTATAGAAACTACAAACTTAGGCTCTTTAGCGCGCTAAATTTAAGCTCGGCGCCGGGCGAGAGCAAAGAGGAGTTTTACGTCCGTTTGGCCGATAAATGTAACGAAATTTTAGAGGCGCAAACAGCCAAACTAACGGCTGAGTTTGACAAGCAAAAAGCGCGCCTGGAGGAGAAACTAAACCGCTCTGTGGCAAAGCTGGAAAAAGAGCAGCGGGACTTTAAAAGTAAGGGCATCGAGACCGCGATCTCGGTGGGTGCTAGCATTTTGGGCGCGATTTTTGGCAAAGGGCTGCTAAGTAGCGGCAACATCGGCAAGGTCGCGACCTCTGCGCGCTCGGCAAACAGCGTGCTAAAAGAGCGCAGCGACGTCAAACTAAGCGAGCAAGAAGTCGCCCAGCTAAACGCGCAGATCGAGGAGCTGATGGCGAAATTTGAAGAAGACGCGAGTGCGCTAAAAGCCAAAAACGACGTGCAAAACGTGGAGGTGACGGAGGTGGAGGTTGGTCCAAAGAGTAGCGATATATACGACGAAAAGGTCTATCTTTTGTGGAAGTAGCGGCTTGTTTTTTTGGTTTATACTTCGTTGGATTCAAATTTTACTCGGTCACTACCGACCAGGTAGCTCCCGTCGTAAAATTTGAATCCGCCTCGTCTAAACACAAAAATACTTCGCCTTATCTTTCTTATATTCAAATTTGGACTCAAATTTTATTCGCCGAGACCCGCACCTTGAAAATGTCAAATTTGCATTTTTGGCGCGGCAGCGCCAAATAAACCTGCACGCAGTGTAGCAACCTCTCACGTGCAGTGGGG
>NZ_CALHXD010000296.1 GCF_938040115.1 uncultured Campylobacter sp.
ACGTGCCTGCGATAATGGCGGTGGAAGGGGCGTTTCAAAAGTTATACTACGAAAAATGGAACGAAATAATCGCGGATCAAAAAAGTTTTAAATTTACCGTCCGCTCCAAGCGCCCGCCCGCCGATAAAATCAACAGCTTCATAGGCTACGTAAATACGCGCATTTATAACGTCTGTCTTAGCGAAATTTACAAGACCGAGCTTGATCCGCGCATCGGCTTTTTGCACGAGCCAAACTACCGTGCGCTGAGCCTGCACCTAGATCTCGCGGAGATTTTTAAGCCGATTTTGGGCGATACGCTGATTTTTAATATGCTAAATAAAAAAGAGATCACCGCAAAGGACTTTCAAACCGACGCCGGGCGGATAAAATTTAGCAACGACGCCGTGCAAAAGATCGAGCTAAAAATGATCGCAAGGCTTGGCGAAACGATCTCGCTTGGCGGGCGCGATCTCACGTGGCGGCAGGTGATCCGCCGCGAGGCTAATCAGATCAAAAAATGTATCTGCGAGGATGCGCCTTACGAGGGATTTAGGTGGGGGTAAATTTGATATTTTGTCGGTAGGGACGTCAGTTTAAAGTTATTTGACTTTTGTATCCCTTGCTACGGTGTTTGTTTGACGTCAAAACAGCATTTGCGATTTTGCTTTGGATGTTTGTGGTAAAATACAAAATGCGTCCGACTTATAAAATTTGCTTTTGTCGTTACGGGCGGATTGGGGTTGTCGATTTGCCCTTATTGCAGCGGGCTATTTAATTTCTAGGCGTCACTTTAAAATCCAAATCATCTCGATAAAGCTTTTTCTAAGATTTTAGAAATGATGAAATTTAGGGCATTTTGTATCGATATTATTTTGCTTTTTATGCAAATTTAAGGCGTAAAAATATAGACTTTGAGTTTTAATAGCCCTAAAAATGTATATTTTGGTGCTGTTAAATTTTACTCCGTTGGAGTTTGAAACTAATTTCGTTGCTAATGTTCGTATCTGTGTTCGTGTTAAATTTTACTCCGTTGGAGTTTGAAACGATTATATGCTGACGCATACAACACTACACCTGTTATGTTAAATTTTACTCCGTTGGAGTTTGAAACGTAACACCATCGGCAGGAACAACGCCGTAAAAAATGTTAAATTTTACTCCGTTGGAGTTTGAAACGTAGCGTAGGTATGACGCATGGTATAAGGACGACGGTTAAATTTTACTCCGTTGGAGTTTGAAACAAAAAAAGAATATGGCAAAATTTTTAAAAAAAATCAGTTAAATTTTACTCCGTTGGAGTTTGAAACAAAAAAGGGTCAGAATAGACATTATCCCCATCCTGTTAAATTTTACTCCGTTGGAGTTTGAAACTTCGTGCTTATATCAACTTCAACGCCGAACGTATCGCGTTAAATTTTACTCCGTTGGAGTTTGAAACTCTTGTAAAAACTCAGGTTGAGCATGAGAAATAGAGTTAAATTTTACTCCGTTGGAGTTTGAAACGAAACTACAACTATAACCTCGCCACGATAAAGATCGTTAAATTTTACTCCGTTGGAGTTTGAAACTCGCAAATTCATCGCTAACCTTATAGACTTTTGATGTTAAATTTTACTCCGTTGGAGTTTGAAACTCTAGCATTTGGGTTATTTTGGCTAGGTTTTTTTGTTAAATTTTACTCCGTTGGAGTTTGAAACCGGCGGGCTAGCGGCAGGGAACGCCTTTTACGATTGTTAAATTTTACTCCGTTGGAGTTTGAAACTTCGTAATATTGAGGTTCTATCATTTGAAATAAAGGGTTAAATTTTACTCCGTTGGAGTTTGAAACATTCCTTTCTTTGTGTGATTTGTCTTCGTGTAGTCTGAGTTAAATTTTACTCCGTTGGAGTTTGAAACTGGCAATAGTTCTATTGATCCAACATTTTGGGGTAAAGTTAAATTTTACTCCGTTGGAGTTTGAAACTGCTTTGGGAAGTTGATTTTTGAGGCAGTTTTTGAGTGTTAAATTTTACTCCGTTGGAGTTTGAAACGAGCCTAGTGATTTTTTTAACGAGTTTAGCGTAGAGTTAAATTTTACTCCGTTGGAGTTTGAAACGATATTCTCAATATAAAAATACGCTAGGCGTTGGCGTTAAATTTTACTCCGTTGGAGTTTGAAACGCCCCTAAAACGGTATTGTTTCGTCGTTGTCGTATGTTAAATTTTACTCCGTTGGAGTTTGAAACGGCTAGTGCGCGAACCGTTTATATTTTTTTCAAGCGTTAAATTTTACTCCGTTGGAGTTTGAAACTTTTTTGCGAGCTTTATCCGCTCTAGAATCATTTTTGTTAAATTTTACTCCGTTGGAGTTTGAAACGGCGCTAGCGAAAAAGCGTAATACTCGTCCGCGTTTAGTTAAATTTTACTCCGTTGGAGTTTGAAACTCAAACCCGTCAAACCTAAAACCCGGCACCAAACGGTTAAATTTTACTCCGTTGGAGTTTGAAACAACGGCAAAGGCAAAGGCGCAAGCGCGGGCCCAGGCGTTAAAATTTACTCCGTTGGAGTTTGAAACAAAAGCTAGACAAGCTGCTAAATAGCGCAAACGATAGCGTTAAAATTTACTCCGTTGGAGTTTTGATGTAATCAATTTTTGTGGCTTAGTATGCTGTGCGATTGATTATAGACGGGCGACAAAATACAAACTTGCAATAAATAATTTATGATTTTCTGTTAATTTGGCTAACAGCCTATCGGCTGATTGCCTGCAAGCAGTTTTTCTAGCTTGCGATTTTTAAAGAATTTGACGACGTCAAACGCGATCTTGGCAGCCAAAAGCGCCAAAAAAACGTGTCTAAAAGCATAGAATTTTCCTAAGTATTTATGCTTTTTCATGAGTTTTAGCGCGAGTGTTTTTATCGCCTCTATCGGCTTTTTGATAGCTTCGCCGATCATTTTGTCTTTTATCTCATGCACGACGAGAGCGGTGATGGTTTTTAGGTATTTTTTAGTTTTGGGCGCGGGTAAATTTTGCGTCGCAGTTTTGCCGTAAACGTCGCCGATCCAAGCTTCAAAATTTTGCCGAGCATTTTTGCTTTTTAAGAGTTTTTCACCGACTTTGCTTATCTCGTAAATCCCGCGCGAAGTCTTTAAAACGATCCTTTTTTCTTGCGGCAAAGCTTGAATTTTAGGGCTGTTTGCTATGACGCTTAAAAGCGCGTCCGTTTTGCTCTGGCTCGCACCCGTTTCGCCCGATAAAAACTCCGCTATCTCTTTACGACTCGCCTTTTTTCTCTCGTTTAAAAACTGCGCCAATAAAAATAATCCTTGATAATCCATCGCAAAAACTCTCATTATTATATTAAAATGAGAATTATACTTAAAATATATCAAAATAAAATAAAAGCCAGTATCATTTTGATTTTGGTACGTCGTAATGTAAATTAAATTTGCCGAGTTAAAATAAAAGATTTGTGTCGTAAATTTGAAATTTATCCATGCGCGGACTCTAAAATTTGCGGTAAATTTAATGAAAGACGACAAAAATTTAAGCGCTTCGAGCCGCTTAAATTTGCCCTTTTCCGAAAATCAGGCAAATTTAAAGCTCTTAAGTTTAACTAACAAAAAACTCCTGAGCAGCCTGCTTGCTCTCAAAAGGCTTCACGCAAATCTCGCGCTCGCCGATCCTAGCTCGCACCTCCGCGTCCTTGTTCGCCTTGGTATAAGCAAGCGCCAGCCGCACGGCAAACTCGAGGTCGGCCTCGTTAAATTTAGCATCCACGAGACTAGTCGCGCCCACGACGCCCTCGTCAAATTTGATCTGCGTAAATTTCGGATTATTTAGGGCTAGCAGTTTGGCGTTATCGTTTTCGTCGCGGCCGATGACCATTTTGGTGCCGTTTGTTAGGCGCAGATGGCGTCCGAGGCGCAGTAGCTGCATATCCGCGCTCGTCATATCGGGGTCAAATTTGATGAAATCTTTGATTTTATTCGCAAAGCTCTCGATCGTGAGCAAGCACCCGCCGCCGGGCGTCTCAAATTCGCTAAAGCCGAATTCCTTGGCGAGGGCTAGCTGCCTTTTGCGGTCGCGTCCGCTGATGCCTAGCAGCTTACTGCGATCGACCCAGCCCTCGCGCTCCGGTTTTGTGGGCTTCATCAGCTGCGCAGACATCGGACGCAGGATGAGATCCTCCTCGTCGCCCGCGGCGTTTTTGACCTGCGCCATCGCGTCGCGTCTTTGACTCATCGGACGCTGGCCGATCACCTCGCCTGTAGCGATAAAGCTAGCACCCTCCGCGCTCATCATCGCAAGCGCCGTTTTAAACATATATCCGTGGCAGTCGATGCAGGGGTTAAAGTGCTTGCCGTAGCCGTGTTTAGGCGTAAAAAGCACCTCGCGTAGGTATTCGTTTCTGATATCTACGATCTTAAACTCGGCTCCGGCTTCGTTCGCGCGGCGGCGTAAAATTTCTGCCTTTTTCTCGTCGCCGCTAAAGCCGATGTCGATATGGATCGCCGTAACTTCGATGCCTTGGCCGGTTAGAAGCTTGATAGAGATCATACTATCAAGCCCGCCGCTAAATAAAACTAATGCTTTCATTTTTTAAGTTCCTCAATAATTTTTTTTATTTTTGATAGTATTTGTTTTTTTTCCTCTAAAGGAATTTGTTTTGCCGAATATTCTTTGTGCAAATTCTCGTAAAATCTCACTTTTAAAATAACTATATTTTTTAAAATTTCATCCTCGTCTTTAAAGGCGTCGTAGTTTTCAAACATCAGCTCGCGCACGGCCGGATCGTCCGCATCGACTCCCTGCGCTACGGCCTCGAAAATATCTCTGTGCCGCACAAAATACTCAGTTTTTAAATTTTCTAAAACAATTCTTTTAAAATTTGGATTTTCGATCATCGTTTTTAAAAACCGAATTTCAAGTATATCCTTACGCCCGCGCTGATTTTTGCCCAAATTTTGTATTTCGTAGGCTTGCATGCGCTCCTGAGCGGCTTGCGTATTTGCGCCTCTAGTTAGCCAAAACGACCCCTCGGCTATCTTTAAAATTTTAGCCACGAGCGGCGCGTAGGAGTTTGCGACGACGGGTTTTAGACTCGCCGTAAAGGCCTGGATCGCTTCTAGCGCTTTTTGCTTTTGTACGGGGCGCGAGAGGTCAAAGCCGCTAGCTAGATGCCTGATGTAAAATTCGCCGATCTCCGTGCCGCTTTCAAAAATTTGCCGCAGATACTCTATCTTGCCCGCTACCACCATATCGGCCGGATCTGCGCCGCCCTCTATGATGACGACGCTACCGTCGATTTCGTTTTGCGCGAGCAGCAGGGCGGACTTCGTCGCGGCGTTTATGCCTGCATCGTCGCCGTCAAAGCACAAAATAACGCTAATCTCGCCGCGCTTTAAAAGCGGTAGGTGCTTGGTCGTGAGCGCGGTTCCAAGCACGGCTACGACGTTGTTAAAGCCCGCCTTGTGCAGCATGATGACGTCCATGTAGCCTTCGGTGATGATGATCTGATTTTTGGTGAAAATTTCGCGCTTTGCCAGGTGATAGCCGTAAAAAAGCGTGGACTTGTCAAAAACCGCGGACTGGGGCGAATTTACGTATTTAGCGGGGTTGCCGCTGATCGTGCGTCCGCCAAAACCAACCAGCCGTCCCGCGTGCGTATAGATAGGAAAGGTGATGCGGTTTATGAAGCTAGCGTAGATGCCGT
>NZ_CALHXD010000297.1 GCF_938040115.1 uncultured Campylobacter sp.
GACTGGGCAAAGAAAAATCACGCGGAAATTTACGAGTGCCTAACCGGTAAAAAGCTAGAAGACGAAAAAGCAAAGAAAAAGCCGAAAAAAGCCGAAAATAACGCTACTAAAAACGTTCAAACCGAGCAAAACCCTACAAGCGAGCAGCCTAAACAAACGCAGCCGCAAACTCCGCCGCCAGCACCGATGGAGTCGCAAGGAAACGGCCCCGTAAATTTAAGGGAGCTTGGAGTCGAGTTTGGCAAGGATTTTGGCGACAAATAAATTCGCCCAAAGACAAATTTAACAAAAACCGCTCAAGGTAAAACAATGAAAAATCCTAAAAAAAATATCCTAATCATCGCAGGCAGCGACAGCATCGGGGGTGCCGGCGTGCAAGCCGATATAAAAACCTGCGAGGCCTACGGCTGCTACAGCGCGACCGCTATCACGGCTCTAACCGCGCAAAATACGAGCGGCGTGAGTGCAGTAATGCCCGTAACGCCCGAGTTTTTAAACGCGCAGCTAGAAGCAGTCTGCGCCGAGCTAAAATTTGACGCCGTAAAGATCGGCATGCTCTTTAACGAACAGCTCATAGCCTGCGTCAAAGCCTGGCTGAAGCAAAACCGCAGCATAAGCGCCGTGATAGACCCCGTCTGCGTGGCAAAATCAGGTGCCAAACTCCTGCAAGAGGGCGCCATAAACGCACTAAAAGAGCTTTTGAGCCTAGCTCGCGTCGCGACGCCAAATTTAGACGAAGCGCGCACTTTAGGGTTAAATTTTGACGGCGAGCGGTTAAATTTGGGTGCGGATCTGCCCTGCGACGTCGTGCTAAAACGCACGCGAGCGAGCGAGATTTGCGAGGACACGCTTTATAAAAAAAGCGGCGAGATCGTTAAATTCGGCGAGCCGCTAGAACGTCCCACAATCATGCACGGCGCTGGTTGTAGCTTCGCCACGGCTATCGCCTGCGCCCTAGCGTGCGGGGCAGACGAGATTACGGCGATCAGTCGCGCCAAAGCCTTCGTCGCAAACGCGATCAAAAACGCCCACGGCTCAAATTTCGGCGTGCGGCTGCTAGATCACAAAGCCGCAGGCGCAAACCGTGGCTAAAATTTACGCTATCACGGACGACGTCCTAACGCCAGAAAATAGCGTACTAGAGCAAACTCGCGAGCTGCTAGAGTGCGGAGTGAAATTTTTACAGTACCGCACTAAGCTTGAGCCCAAAAACGAGCGCGTAGCGACTACTCTAAAAGAGCTTTGCGAGCGCTACGGAGCGAGATTTATCGTAAACGACGACGTAAAATTTGCAGCCAAAATAGGCGCAAACGCCGTACACATTGGCAAGGACGACGGCGGAGTAAAGACCGCTCGCAAGATTCTAGGCGAGGATGCATTTATCGGCGTTAGTTGCTATGACGACTTAAATTTAGCCCTAAAAGCGCAGGACGAGGGTGCTTCATACGCAGCATTTGGCGCCGTGTTTGCGAGCCCGACCAAACCAAACGCCCCGCTTTGTAAATTTGAAACGATAGTGCGCGCAAAGGAAATTTTACGTATCCCGGTTTGTGTGATCGGCGGCATAAACGCAGCAAATATCGCGCAAATCACCGCTCTAAATCCAGACTACATCGCCGTTATCTCAGCGCTCTACCGCCCCGCATCCATAAAAGAAAATTTGCGAAATTTGCAAGCGTTTTTGTAAAAAAGCCCGCAAATTTAGGCCCGCTTTATGTACAAGCAAGCAAAAGCGGCGATTTTCCCGCGCGTTAAGACGGCGCGCTCAGGCTTGATTACCCGGCCCGTCCAAGACACGGTAGATCAAAGCTCGTATTTGCAGGCTAAATTAAAGCCCGCGCGATGCTCCGACCAAATTTAAGCCAAGTTCGCAAAATTTGCTCCGATGGGGTTTGAAACGAGGTGCTAAAAGAGAGCGGCGAGCCTATCGACGGTGCAAAATTTACCCCATTGGGGTTTGAAACTCATCAAGCAATACTCTAACCCCCACCACAAGCAAGTGTAAATTTACCCCGTTGGGGTTTGAAACCGCATTGTTCTTTATCGTCAAAATAATCAGCGTGTTTGTGTAAATTTACCCCGTTGGGGTTTGAAACTATCGCTTAGCCACGATCTAACGTCGCTGGGTTTAATTTCCTCAATCTCTTTATCAAAAAAAAAGCTAAGCCTATTGTTTACTATTCCCTCGTTCTTGCAAAAGGTAGAAAATTTCCAACCGGCGCGGCCGAGCTTTAAATAAAGATCGGCATAGTATTTAAAATTCATATTCCCTCAATCCCCTCTCGATAAAATCCTCAATATCAAGCGCGTTTAAGTCGTGTTTCTCATTTTTCTTGGTAAACGAATTTAGCCCCCGATCTAGCATTATGTTTTCGACGTAAGCTAAGTGCTGAATGTTGCAGTTTTTCTTATCGAGCTTTGAATAATAATTATATAGCTCATAATTTTTCATCCATAGAGGCGGTTTTTTGAATTCTTTTCGGTTTTTCATAGCTTCAAATTTGATTTTTCGACCCTCGCGCACATACCAGGCATCAACCCAGGCATCAAGCTCAGGTTTTATGCTTTGAGAAGTTGTTTTTTGAGGGGGTTTCTTGCGATCATAGCTATTTATAAGCCTATCGCAGGCATAATGTTCAAGCTTACCGTTATCATAAATGATAACTTCCTTACGCTCAGGAATATTTATATAAATATAATCGCTAGCCTTATCCCACTCTAGCACGTTGTTATCGTCGTTTTTAAAGTTGTTTAAATGATAAAAGTCTTGCATTGTAGATATAAAATTTATCTTTCTATATACCCACAAAGGGACATTACTACGAGACGTTAAAAATCGCCTTACCTTATGCTTTACATACCACGCGGCAAGATCGTCTAATTCTTCGGTATGATTAAAATTTATGAAAGTCTTTTGAATATACTTCATCACGTAGCCAGCGGGATTATTAATACTCGTCTGAAAACCATTTGTTTCACCATTCGCTATCTGTTCGCGCGAAATAGCGTTAACGCGTAAATTTTGAGGAGCGTAAAAAATATCTTTATAGATTCGTCTCAAAAAATCAATAGTATGCCCCGGCACGAACAAAAGCGCATGAATATGCGGTACGCCGTCTTTTTTATGAGGCTCAAAGCACCTAATGTAAGACCTAGTGACGCCTTTAAAATGACGATTATAACGCATAATAAGCAAATTCCATTGATAATTTAATATGGCGCATAAATCGCCAATAGTAAGGGGAGCGCCTTGCTTAACCTTATATTTGACTTCGGTCGGCAAAAATTTCATATCTTTATCCCTAAATTTGGAATAATCACCCAGAAGAGCGCCGCGAAAGCAACCATTTAGAGTGATAGTTAAAAATACCGGACGTTGCTCGTAATCTATCGCAAACGAGCCGAAAGTATTTACGCGGTTTGCCACCTCTGCGTAATACTTATGACTTAAATTTGCGGACATAGAAAAATCTAATAAGTTTCTAACCTCTCCGAGGTCATTAACAAAGCTAAAACTTCGCATATAGGCTTTTTGATTTTCTAGCTTTTCTTGACATTGAATCCGGTCTAATTTAGATATTCCAAACACGCCCAACCTTAAAGGTAAGAGTTTTTTATTAGATTGACAAGGCGGTGCGTTACTTCGCGGGCGCTGCGCGCTCCGCTCAGTTTCCGCTCCGCTTGTATTATCTATTTAGATCACTTGTATCGTTAAGGTTACGACGCTGCTTATATCTTGGTCTTGCTCCACCGAAAACAGATATTTTAAAATAAAAATATCCTTAAGAACGGGGATGCCGTTACGTTGTTTTACGGTGTTGGTCTTATTAATGCCTGAAAGCACCAAAACATCGCCGCGCCGTAAAGAATACGAGCTTTTTAGCTCTTTTTTAGACGTCGTGGGGGTTAGGGTGTTTGAGCTTGATAAAAGATCCTCGAGCACCAGATGCAAATCAAAATCCACGTGGTCTTTTAAAATCACGGGCTTAAGCGTGATTTTTAAGCCCACGTCCTTATACTCGTAAGAATTTTGAGTAGTGGTCTGCGTCGCAGACGTTTGAGAATTTTGCACTAAGTAAGGAATATTCTCGACGCTGCTAAAATAAACTTCGGTATGATTTTTAGCCGTCAAAAAAGGGCTGGATATAATCTTAGTCAGACCGTGGGTATCGAGGAAATTTAAGACGCCGAAAAATCCCTCGCTATCGTTTCTTACAACGTTTGAGTTCGTAGTGTAGGGCGAGGTGATAAGATTTATATAATAGGCTAAATCGCCGTGATTTAGCGGCTTAAGCAGGCTTTGAAGCTTGGTGCCGCGGTCTTTGATGTCTTTTAGGTTGGTTTCCGTGATGGTAAGCTTAAACTGCACCTGCTCGAGCTGCTTATCTATACTCTTTACAGCGTCTTTGATTTGATCGTAAATATGCTCGTCGGCTCGAAAAAAAATGGAATTAGAGGATTTAGAGTAGGTGGCCTTAATCTCGAAATTTGAGATTATACGCTGCACGTCGTCTAAAACGTAATTGCTTAAATCGATACGGCGCAGATCAAGGCTAGGCAGCTTCTTATCCGTTACGTAATAAAAATTACCTTGCTTGTAAAGGTATAAGCCTTTTGACTCGAGCATCTTGCGGAACATATCAAGACTTAAATTTGTCTCTTGCTGAAAGATAAAATAGTAATAGCTGCCGTCGATGCTGTCGTCGGTAACTATAGTTATGTTATTAGACTTACTTGCAAGCTGGGCAAAGCTTGCAAGATCGGTATAGATCATCTCGGCTTTTAAAAAGCAACTATTTAAAAATACTAGGACCAGGAATATCTTTGCTAGATTTTTCATTTACGGCACCTTTATAAGAATTTGATATTTGTTTTAGGGGCTCGAGAACGTCCGAACCCAGGACGATAAAATATTCAGTTATATATTTGCTTTTAGTAGTAGAGTAAAAATACAAAGGCTTAGAGCCTGAAATAGCGTGAGAAATAAAACCGTAAGGAAAAGTATATTTTTCATTTTTAAAATTACAGACGTCGTCGATACAAGAAATATCATAAATATAAGTTTGGCTAGGTTTATCTTTAGCTTGCGGGGTAGGTTTGGTTTGATGCGCGGAGCGAGATTCAAGGTTTGAGCCGGAAAGTTGAGCGCCCGGAGACTCAAGGTCGGGCCGAGTTTCGGAAGCGTCCGGCTTAAACTGCTGCAGGAAAAAATAAAAAACGATAAGCAAAACTATAAAAATAAATAAACCTAAATAAATATACTGACGCACGAAAGATTTTTGAGAGCTATCCTGCCCGGAATGGTATAAATCAAAGACTTCTTTAAGATAAGGAATAGTTAAGGCCTCTAAAACGTCCTTTTTATAAAGCTTATAGCCTGAATACTTAATATAACGAAATTTGTTTTTAAACAGCCTCTTTGCGCTATCCACGGCTTTTAAAAAATACTCCGTGATACGCTTGTATTCGTCGTTTATGAGGCTTAAATCTTGCGTGATAAGATAAATATCCTGGTATAAGTGGCGATGATAGGTAAGCCACCAAACGAGAACGGGATCTTCCTTAGCTTTTAAAAAGTTGTGAGCCTCATCAAGAACTATAAAAACACCGCTTAAATTTAGCTCTTTAGCACGCTCGTTTAACTCCGCGTCGGTAACTTTAGAAATATAAAGAGCGTG
>NZ_CALHXD010000298.1 GCF_938040115.1 uncultured Campylobacter sp.
CGCCGGTTTCTAGCTGCTCCACGTCGCTTTCGTTGATCAAAATTTCGCCGTCGATGTCCTTATCCCACAGCGCCTTTTTTGCGGCGTAAAACATCTCGCCCTCGCTGCTTTCGCCCTCGAGCGAGACGATAAATTTTTGCCCTAGCTCCTGTGCGAAGCTCGCCTCGATTGCGGCGCGAGTGATCTTTTCGATCTTGCTTAGGCGCTTTGAGATGATTTTGGCGGGCACCTGCTCCATCTCATACGAGAGTGTGTCCTCCTCTTTCGAGTAAGCAAACGCCGAAACGCGGTCAAATTTAAACTCCTGCAAAAACGCGCAAAGCTCGTCAAATTCGGCTTCACCCTCGCCCGGGTGCCCGACGATGACGCCGGTTCGTAAAAACGCATCCGGCGCGCTTTTCATTAAATTTAAAAGCTCTTTGATCCGCGCCGCGCCGCTTCCGCGCCTCATGATTTTTAGCATTTTATCGCTTGCGTGCTGGATCGGCATATCAAAGTAGTTCACAAACACTGGCGAAGCTATGATGCGCTCCACTAGCGCGTTTGAGGTCGTGCTCGGGTATAGATAAAGTATGCGCGCGGTTTTGACGCCCTCGATCTTTTCGACCGCGCCAATTAGCGAGATGAGGCCGTCGCTAACAGCGTGATCGCGCATATACGAGCTGCTGTCCTGCGAGAGGAAGCTAAAGTCGTAGTAGCCCTTTTTTACGAGCTTTTGCACCTCGTCTACGATGTTTTCGAGCGCGCGGGATTTTAGCTTGCCTTTGAAGGTCGGGATCGCGCAGAAGCTACATTTTTGATTACAGCCTTCTGAAATTTTGATGTAGGCGTGGTAGTTTGAGCCCGTTATCACGCGCTCTTCGCTTGCTTGCAGGTAGGTGTCCGGGCTAAATAAATTTTGCTTTTTTAGGATGATCTCGTCGATCTTGTCGTAGTCTCCGACGCCGGTAAATAGATCGACCTCGGGCAGCTCCTTCATCAGCTCCTCGCGGTAGCGCTGCATGAGGCAGCCGGTGACCACGAGCAGGGAGCCTTTTTTGCGCGCTTCGTGCATATCTAAGATCGCGCGGATGCTTTCTTCTTTGGCCGAGTTTATAAAGCCACAGGTGTTTACGATGATGACGTCGGCCAAGGCGACATCGGGCGTGATCTCGTAGTTTGAGAGGCGTCCGAGCATGATTTCAGAATCCACCAGATTTTTGTTACAGCCTAATGATACTAAGTGAAGTTTGCCCATCTTATACCCACAGATTGTCGATCAGACGCGTTTTGCCGACATACGCGGCGACTAGGATGATGGTGTTGTCCAGCTCTATTAGCGAGATCTCGTTTAAATTTCTATCCACGATCGCGACGTAATCGACGTTTAGCGGCTCTAGGGTTTGTAGCATCTCGCCTTTTATCGTTTGTGCGCTTAGCTCGCCGGCTGCGATCAAATTTGAGGCTTTTTTAAGCGAATGCGAAAGCTTAAGCGCCTCTAGCTTTTGCCCCTCGTCTAGGTAGGCGTTTCGCGAGCTAAGCGCCAGTCCGTCGCGCGCGCGAACGATCTCGCAAGGCACGATCTCTAAATTTAAAAAACAGGTCTTTACGAAATTACGCACGATGAGCAGCTGCTGCGCGTCCTTTTTGCCCATATAGACGCGCTTTGCGTTTGTTAGATTAAAGAGCTTGTTTAGCACGCGAAGCACGCCGTCAAAGTGTCCAGGGCGAGTCTTGCCCTCAAGCATGCTTGCTAAATTTTCAGGCGCGCTGATTAGCGGCTCGGTATCAAAATATAGCTCCCTAGCCTCAGGCGCAAACATCGCATGTACGCCCAGCTCCTCGCAAATTTTAGCGTCGTTTTGTTCGTTTTTGGGATAGCTATCAAAGTCCTCGCCCGCCAAAAACTGAGTCGGGTTTACGAAGGTCGAAACGATCGCGGTTTTGTTTTCTGCTACGCACTTTTCTATGAGGCTAGCGTGTCCGTCGTGAAGCGCGCCCATAGTGGGTACAAAGCCGATATTTTCGGGATTTGCCGCGACGAAATCTCGCAGCTGTTCTGCTGTTTTTAAAATTTGCATTTTCTCTTCTTTAAAATATAGAAATATAAGACTAAAGATTATATCAAAAAAAACTAAAGGTATAAATTAACTCTAAGCAGCAATCTGTTTAGCGAGTATTAATCAATAAATAATAAAATTCTTCTCACGAGCTTTAGCTCCAAAATAACAAAAAAGGAACAAAAATGGCTACTCAAGAGATAAATTTGGAGTCTTTAAAAAAAGATATCGACTCTTTAAAAACAGACTTAAAAGACATTGTCAAGTCCATTAAAGACACAGGTACACAGCGCGCAGAATCTGCTAAAGACAAAATTCTAGATCAACTAAATAGCGACGAAATTAAAAAATATATAGACGATCTAAGACTAAAAGGTAAAGACGGTATAGAAAACGTAAACGACGCAATAAAGCAAGACCCGATAAAAAGCATTGCTATCGCTGCAGGCG
Organism: uncultured Campylobacter sp.; assembly: GCF_938040115.1. Lineage (GTDB taxonomy): Bacteria > Campylobacterota > Campylobacteria > Campylobacterales > Campylobacteraceae > Campylobacter_A. The sequence continues at coordinate 2,490 of NZ_CALHXD010000298.1, forward strand.
TTGGATTTTTAGCCGCTTGGTTGCTAAAAAAATAATGGCCAGTATATCTGAATTTATAGTTTCGGTAGTAGAGCTCGTAGACGCTCAAGCCGACGACATCAGGTGCTCTTTTTTAAGGAGCGCCAATTCTGTTTTATTAAATACGATAACTAGCGTAATCTGCATTATAGGTTTGGTATTTTTCTTACTGGGGCTACACACGCTCCTTGAAAAAACTATCGGAGAAATTTGGGCGTATTTTGCCTGCTCTGCTGTAGCTTTTTTATCTTCGATTATCGTATACAAGGTATTCCGTGCAAAGTGATATAACAAAAGAAAAGCTAAGAACAGTGGTATCGATGCTAGAGAACAAAAACACAGATAAAAAAAAGCTAAAACTCGAAGAGGCTAAACTAAATTTATTACTAAATGACCCACTACCAAACTTTTCAACAGAGCTCAACCTAATCAATAGAGGCAATATTAAGCAAGCCTTGATATCCATAATAGATAAACATTTCATAATACCTACTCTAAATAAAATTTTATAAACAACCTTAATCCAAATATGTTATAATCACGCCAAAAAGCACAAAAAAGGTCTTAAATTTTGGATAATTACGAATACACGGAACTCCTAAAAACACTAAACACAAAAGTAGAAAATATCGCTGGCGTCGTAAAGCCTGAAAGCATCAAAGCTCGCCTAAAAGAGATCGAGGAGCTAGAAAACGATCAAAATTTCTGGCAAGATATCGCAAAAGCGGGCGCCATCGGCAAGGAAAAAACGAAAATTTCAAATATCTTAAATAACTTCCTAAACGCTAAAAGCGCCGTAGACGACGCAAAAGATCTATATGAGCTGGCAAACTCTGAAAACGACGAAGAGACGATAAATTCGCTCTTTGCCGAGGCTGGCGAGTTAGAGGATAAGATAGTAAATTTAGAGATTTCTATGCTGCTTAGCGGCGAGGACGACGGCAAAAACGCCATCGTCACCATCCACCCGGGCGCGGGCGGCACGGAGAGTAACGACTGGGCGAGTATGCTATACCGCATGTACCTGCGCTTTTGCGAAAGAGAGGGCTTTAAGGTCGAAACCCTGGACTTCCAAGAAGGCGAAGAAGCAGGACTAAAAGACGTGAGCTTTATCGTTAAAGGCGTAAACGCCTACGGCTACCTAAAGGCTGAAAACGGCATCCACCGCTTAGTACGAACCAGCCCGTTTGATAGCGCCGGACGCCGTCATACGAGCTTTACAAGCGTGATGGTAAGTCCGGAGATCGACGACGACATCGAGATAGAAATCGACGAAAAAGACCTAAAAATCGACACCTACCGCGCAGGCGGAGCAGGCGGTCAGCACGTAAATAAAACCGAGTCTGCCGTGCGTATCACTCACGCACCCACCGGCATCGTCGTGCAGTGTCAAAACGACCGCAGCCAGCACAAAAACAAGGCCACCGCGATGAAAATGCTAAAATCGCGCCTATATGAGCTAGAACTGATGAAACAGCAAGAAGCCGCCGGCAGCATCGAAAAAAGCGAGATCGGCTGGGGTCATCAGATACGCTCATACGTGCTTTTCCCGTATCAGCAGGTTAAAGACAACCGTAGCGGCGAGGCATATAGCCAAACCGACGCGATACTAGACGGCGACATAAAAAAGCTCATCGAGGGCGTTTTGGTAAGTCAAAAAAGCATAAACTAGAAAGGGAAAATATGGAAATTTCAGCTCTTTTAAACCAACTAGGCTATAACGAAAACGACGCGACCGCCGCACAAGTTAAGCGCATCCTAAACAACTGCGACGGGTTAAATTTAAGCAGCATCGTCACGCTAAACGACCACCTAAAGCCGCTCGGCGGCTTCGTCGCGATGAGCGGTAGCGAGGACGTATTTAAGATAAAAAATGCGGGCAAAACGCCCGATGCGCTAAACGTGATCGAAAACTGGGCTGAAAAAAACAAGATAAACATAAAAAAAGTAAATGAAACTACTCACTACATACTAGGAAAAAATATATGAAAAACTACGATATCATCGTCATCGGCTTTGGTAAAGCAGGCAAAACTCTCGCCGTAAAAGCCGCAAATTTAGGCAAAAAGGTCGCCGTGATCGAAAAATCGGCGCAGATGTACGGCGGAACATGCATAAACGTCGGCTGCATCCCGACAAAAAAGCTAGTAAATTTAAGCAAAGAAGCGCAATACGTAAATAACAACGTCGCGGGCGAATACTTCACGCTAAGTATCGAGAAAAAAGATGCTCTCGTCTCCGCGCTTAGAGCTAAAAATTTCGCTATGCTCGACGGCAACGCAAACATCGACGTGATAAACGGCGCGGCTAAATTTATAGATAAAAACAGCGTCGAAGTCGCGGCGGCAGACGGCTCAAAAAGCGTATTTACCGCGCCTACTATCGTTATAAATACGGGTTCGGTTAACGAAAAACCAAGCTTTGAGGTTAGCTCAAATTCTGCTTATGACAGCACGGGGATTTTAAACCTAAAAACGCTTCCAAAGCACCTAGTAGTCGTTGGCGGCGGATACATCGGGCTTGAGTTTGCCTCGATGTTTGCCGAGTTTGGCTCAAAAGTCACTATCATAGCTCGCTCGGGCGTGCTAAAAAACGAGGACGATGACGTAAAGCAGAGCGTAAAATCGCTGCTACAAACGCAAGGCGTCGAGATTTTAGAAGGCTGCGAAGTTAAAAATTTAAAAGATAGCACGCTAAATTTTACCCAAAACGGCGAAACAAAATGCCTTGACGCGGACGCGTTTTTACTAGCGATGGGGCGCGTAGCGGCGACTGCGGAGCTAAATTTAAGCGCAGCCGGCGTACAAACGGACGCCAAAGGAAACGTGTCGGTAAACGAGTTTTTGCAAACCGCCCAGCCGCATATCTATGCAGTAGGCGACGTTCGCGGCGGCGAGCTTTTCACGTACACGAGCCTAGATGATTTTCGCATCGTATTCGACAAGCTTTTTGGTGCGGGCAAACGTAGCACTCTAAACCGTTCGCCTCACGCTAGCGCGCTTTTTACCGAGACTCCGCTAGCTAGCATCGGACTAAACGAGAAACGGGCCGCGGCGCAAAATTTGGACTTTAAAGTCCTAAAACTAGCACTAGCCGCAGTCCCCGGCGCAAAGGTAGTCGGCAACGAAACCGGCTTTTTAAAAGCGATCGTAGACGCAAAAAGCGGCAAAATTTTAGGCGCGGCATTTCACTGCGTTTACGCAAACGAGCTTATCAACGAGATCGCCATCGCAATGGCTCTAGGCGCGGGCGCTGATTTCTTTAAAAATCAGATTTTCACCCATCCTAGCATCAGCGAAGCGCTAAATGACCTCTTTGGACAATTTTAAAAACGACGGAAAGGATAAAAAATGAGGAATTTACTTCTTACCTTTATCGGGCTTTTGTTTGTAGGATGCGCAGCTTCAAGCGGCGGACCCAACGACAACCCCGACTACGATTTTAACAAACGCGCCATCGAAGTTCTAAAGCCAAAATGCGAAAGCGGCAACTACTCCGCGTGCAACGATCTTGCCATCAGCTATCAAAATTTACAAGATCACAAAACCGCTCTAAAATACTATGAAAGAGCATGCAAAAACAACTATCAAGCCGCCTGCACAAACCTCGCCAACATGTACCAAACCGGCCTTGGCGTAAGCAAAGACGCGAACAAAGCACTTGAAATCTATAGCGCCTCATGCACGAACGGCGGCGCGTACTCTTGCTACTACCTAGGCGAGTTTTATCGCTCAAACGCCGACGGCAAAGAGCCAGACTACGCAAACGCTATGTCGGCCTACGATAGAGGCTGCAAACTAGGCGACGTACCGTGCTGCACGAACACGGCCGTACTTTACGAGCACGGCCTAGGCGTAGCGCAGGACGAGTCAAAAGCTAGAAGCATCTACCGCTCGGCGTGCTTTAGCGGCGACACGTCTGCATGCGACAATCTAAAAAGAATGGGCAGAAAGCGATAATAAAAACAGTAAATTTAACGCATTTAAATTCGGCGTTAAATTTACTACGGCGAGTCAAATTCGGCTCGCCTTTTTAAATTTGACCGTAGCAAATTTAACTTCAAATTTGCCCCAAAATTTACCTCCCAAAACCCACATCTTTGAAAATATAAAAACCAAAAACCATCCGTCAAATTTGACGCCGAATGCTCGCAAATTTAACTGCTCAAATTTAGGTTTTATTCTTGGCGTTCCGTAGCAAAATTTTATTCGCTCCGCCAAAAAACAGGTTAAATTTGAGCCGATTTTACTCGCAAATAGCAAAAATAAACAAAGCTAAATTTGCGTAAATTTGATAAAAGATATAAAAAAGGGGCTTAAATTTAAGCCCCCGGAAGCGTAAGTTTAGAATAAAAATTAAAATTTATAAGAGACGTTAACCTTAAAGTTTCTGCCCGGCTCCCAGTCGATAGCGTTCGCATCGCCCGTGTATTCAGCCATTCTTTGAGAGTGCGAGACGTAGGCTTTGTTAAATACGTTATAAACGCCAGCGTTTATCTCAAGTCCTTTAAATTTACCGCCACTTGGCGCATAAGTGAGATAGATGTCGCTCACGGCGTAGCTCGGGATATGTACGGCAGCGTCGTTGCCAGCACTCGTCGTGTCTTTCGAGGCGAAATAAATAAGGTTATAACCCACAAGCGTATCGATAGCGTTTATCGAATACTCGGCGTTAAAGGTGTATTTGTCGCCTTGGTCGCGGTAGCCGATGATATTTGACGTGTAGTAGCCGCCGCTACCGTTTCTCACGCGGTCTTTATATCTTACTTTTTGATGAGTGTAGCTAGCGCCAAGACTTAGCGCGTCAAGGTTTAACCTCGCCAAAAGCTCGACGCCGTCGATATCCGCGCCGCCTGCGTTGATCCTATAAAGCACCGGATTTATACGCCCGCCTGCTGCGTTATTATCTACGATTAGATTTTTGTATTTGGTTTTAAAGTATTTAGCTACGAAGCTAACGTGTCCCGTTTCGCTAAACTCGCCCTTGTAGCGTCCGCCGATCTCGTAGCTATCGCCCGTAGTAGCCTTTAGATCAGGGTTTGCTCTGTATCCTAGCGCCGTACCCCTACTAGAGCCGCTAGCTAGCATAGACTCCATAACGTCCGGCCCTCTAAACACTTTAGCGTAGCTGGCAAATACGCCAAGCCCTTTCATAAACTCGTAATCAAGCGCGAGAGCGGGCGTAAACTCATCAAATTTGTATTTGTATCCGCCGATATTTGCGCCCGTGCCGTTATATGTCTTTAGCTCGTGGCGCTCGTATCTGATGCCAGGAGTCACGGTTAGGCCTGCAAATTTGATCGCGTCCTCTAAGTAAAACGAGTAGTTGTTTACTTTTTCGGGACGGTTGTTTTGCGGTTTGTTAAAGTTCTCGCTGTGGTAGTACTCCGCGCCGTATCTTAGCGTTTGCGTCACGTCGCCCGTCTCTATCGCGGTTTTTGCTTTCGCGCTTAGGCCTCTAGTTTTTACGCCCCATTTGCTACCGTCGATTCTCTGATGCTTCGTATGATACGCCGTTACGTCTAGATTTAGCAGTTCGCTCGGCGTAAATTCGTACTTTAACGTCGTCGTATCGCGCTCGTATTTACGGTCGGCATCGGCGCTATGCCAGCTGCCAAACTCCGCCCTCAACGGATAAAGTCCCTTGTATTGGTTGTGTTCGTGAGAGAGCGATATCCTGTGCACGTCTAAAAAGCTATATCCGAGCTTAAAAAGATAGCTAAGATCGTTGCCGTCGCCGCCGATTTTCTTACCGTTGCCGCTCTTGCCGTAGTCGTAGCCTTTGTGATTTATCGCGGCTAAAAAGTCAAGCCCTTCGACTGGTGCGGTAAAAACCGTGAGTCCTTGCGAAAATTCGTCGTTATTTGAGGCATAGCCCGTTTTGATTTTGGCGCCGATGATTTCGCCCTCTTCCAGCAGGTCTCTAGCGTCCACCGTCCTAAAGGCTACCGAACCGCCCAGAGCCCCAGCGCCGTTTACCACAGAGCGCGAGCCGACCTCAACGTCGATGGCTTTGATCAGATCAGGGTCGATTAGTAGGTCTGCGTTGTGGTGAAAGGTATTTCCGTTTTGTTTCGCGCCGTCGATCGTGATATTTAAGCCGCGGTCGCTCACGCCTCTCATGTAGATTTTTTGATTCATGCCGTTCGTGCCGCCCACATAAACGCCCGGGATATCGCGCATGACGTCTTTTAGTATGCCTGCGTTTCTCGTGCTTATCTTTACGTCGTCTACGCCGTAGCCGCCGCTAGTGCTGCTTACCTCTACGCCGCTTAGCGTTACGTTCTCGGCGGCATTTGCGCCGATAGCCAGAGCCGCTACGAAAGAAACCTTCGCAACATTGTTAAAACTCATTTTTTCTCCTCTTTAAATTTACGAAAATTTGCGCCGATTTAGAAATATATTTAAATTTCATTTTCTTTGATCAGCTCAAATTTTGAAAACGAATATTACAATCCTAAGACTAAATTTTAGATAAATTTATATAAAATATTACTTGCCTATTCGTTATTGACAATAAATACCATAATCTGATATAATTCACGCGCAAATTTTATAAGAAGGCATTAAATGGAATTTCTCAAACACAACGTCGATTACGTTATCATCGGTATTTTAGGGCTTATGAGCTTTGTCGTAGTATGGCTCACGATAGAGCGCTTGATCTTTTACGCAAACGTTAAATTTGAAAATTACAAGAATCAAGACGACTTTGAAGAGAGCGTAACTAGAAATTTAACAACGCTTTATATAGTTTATTCAAATGCGCCGTATATCGGGCTTTTGGGTACGGTTGCGGGCATCATGGTAACCTTTTACGACATGGGTATGAGCGGCGGCATCGACACTAAAAGCATCATGGTCGGCCTGTCTCTCGCGCTAAAAGCAACCGCGCTAGGCCTCATCGTCGCGATACCGACGCTAATGATCTACAACGCGTTTATGAGAAAAGTGGACGTTTTAGTAAACCGCTACAAGGCTTCACGTGAGAATGCCTAAAAAAGAGGGATTAAACGTAATCCCACTCATAGATATTATGCTCGTTTTGCTAGCTATCGTGCTTAGCATCTCTACCTTTATCGCTCAGGGCAATATCAAAATCGACCTGCCAAACAGCGAAAGCGCGGAAAAAAAGCAAGACGAAAACGATAAAATCGCCGTTTTAATTAATAAAGATAATGAATTTTTTATAGGCGAAGAGAAAATCGCCGAGGAAAATTTAAAAGAAAAGCTAAACGAGATAAAAAACGAAACGTTAATAGAACTCAAAAGCGATAAAGAGAGTAAATTCGACTCGTTTATCAAGGTTATCGACATACTAAAAGAAAAAAATCATGAAAACTTCGCTATCACGACAACAACTGAATAGACGCGCCAGCTTTACGGGGCTTGGCGTTTCTATCCTGTTGCACTCTATCCTCATCGGATCTTTTATCAAATTTTACGAAGAACTAAAACCGATGCCGGAAGAAAAAAGCGTCAAGATAGCGTTAAATACCTTTACGCCGCCAGCAGCTCCGCTCCCGCCGGCACCTACCCCACCAGCGCCGCCGCCTCCGTCACCGCCTGCGCCTCCTCCGCCAGAACCTGTCGTCACGCCGCCAGAACCGCCAAAACCGGTCGAGCCACCTAAGCCGATAGAAAAACCAAAACCAATAGAAAAACCGGTAGAGAAGCCAAAACCCGTGGAAAAGCCCGTGGAAAAACCAAAGCCTAAACCTACGCCAAAACCGGTTAAAAAGCCTGAGCCTGAGCCGGAACAGCAAGTAGCGCAGGCAACGCCGCCCGCACAGCCGTCGCCGCCTACTCCTACGCCGCCCGCAGCGCAACCAAGTAGTGCTCCAAGCTCGAACGTAAAATCAAATTTACCGCCTAGCGGAGCTGAAACGGTAGGAGAATTTAACTTCGCGACATCAGCCGGCGACGAGAGATTTTCTAAAATCCAAAAGGCGATACAAAAGCATCACAAATATCCTAAACGCGCGCAAAAAATGCGCCATCAGGGCGTCGTAGAGGTCAGCTTTTTATACAAAAAAGATGGCACCGTCCGCGACGTAAAAGTGATAAAAAGCTCAGGCTATGAGACGCTAGACGAGGCCGCGGTCGAGCTCATAAACCGCGCCGCGCCTGATTTTCCGACGCTTGATCGCGACTACGTCATAAAAATCCCGGTTAGCTACAAACTCACCTAAATTTAAGCCGTTTTTGCGGCTTAAATTTCTATTTTATTCTACAAATTTGACGGAGTAAATCAAAAAATAATCAGCTTTACTAAAATCGGTCGCAATCAAATCAAATTTGACGCCGTAGTAGGGACGTAAATTTGCCAAATTTACAGTCCTAATAGCTAGGCTAAATTTGCCAAACGGTTTGCCCGAACGACCGATCAAATTTACGCCAAATTTAGCCGACGCAACTAGTTCAAATTTACGCCGAGTGATCTCGCCAAATTTTACTTAAACGCCCTTTTGTACGAGTTTTCTATCAGCTCAGCGCACCCTAGCTCACTCATCGCAGCCTGCGCGAAATTTGGATTTCGCAGCAGCTCTCTACCGTAGGCTACCGCGTCGCAAACGCCGCCTAACAGCAGCGCCTCGCCCTCAGATGCCTTTGTGATGAGTCCGACCGCGATTACGGGTATGCCAACCGCCTGTTTTACCGCCTTAGCGTAGCTCGCCTGATACAGCGGAGTAAACGCAGGCGCGCTATCCGTGCGCTCAAAAAATCCGCCCGCCGAGACGTGGATAAACGCCGCACCCAAAGCCTCGAGCTCTTTTGCTAGCCGCACGCTATCCTCTAGACTCCAGTCGCCCTTCACCCAGCTATCCGCGCTTATGCGCACGCCGACGGGGATTTGCACCGCGGCTTTTATCTCGCTTAAAATTTCTTTTAAATATCTCGTACGATTTTCGAAGCTCCCGCCGTATTCGTCGTCTCGTAGATTGATCTCAGGCGAGAGAAATTCGCTGATTAGATAGCCGTGCGCGGCGTGGATCTCGGTCGCGGCGTATCCTGCACGCTCGGCTCTGATCGCAGCCTGAACAAAAGCTTGCTTAACTGCAACAATATCGTCCGCGCTCATTTGTTTCGGCATTTTGTAACTCTCGCTAAATTTTACCGCGCTAGGTGCGATCAGACCATCGCACTCGCTTTTTCTGCCAGCGTGCGCGAGCTGGACGGCCATTGCGACGCCGTACTTGACGCACTCCTTGACGAGCCTGGCGTGCGCCTCTAGCTGTTCGTCGTTCCATAGCCCCAGATCGCGGCTCGTGATCCTACCTCTAGGCTCGACGGCCGTGGCCTCGACGATTATGAGCCCGACGCCTCCCAGCGCGCGAGCGGCATAGTGCAAGCGGTGAAAGCACCTAGGGCAGCCGTTCTCGTTTTTGGCCTTATACATGCACATCGGCGGCATTACGATGCGGTTTTTGATCTGCAGATCGCCGATTTTTAGCGGCGTAAAAAGCAAGCTTTGCATGAGAAATCCTTTAAAGATTATTTGCGGTTATTTTAGGATATTTGTTTAAATTTATTTAGTTGAGCGGCAAATTTCAGTAGCTGACAGGCGCGCGCAGTAAGGCTAACGAGCTGCAACGGCCTTTATTTTATTTCCATCAAATTTGAAAATTTTACTCGCCGCCGCTAAACATAGAGGCAAAATACTCGTCTATGTCCACGCCGTCTTTTTTCATCTCTTTTAGCCTTAATTTTACGTCGGCGTCTTGCCAAAGTATCGGCGGCAAGGCAAACATCACCCTATCAAGGCTAAATTTTCTCACGTCATCGCGCCAGCCATCCCAGCGGTAAAGCTCGTAAAATTTAGATATCGCCGCAAAGCGTCCAGTACAAAAACTGCGAGTAGCCAAGCTGCGTATCCTCTCATTCGCCGCTATCTGGCGCATAGTAAAAGATGTTGCCGGCTTTGCCATCAAATGCGCCGCCGTTTATCGCGAAAAATCCGCCCAAAATATCGTCCGCCACGAGCAAATAACTAGGAATCTGTTCAGCCTCGCTAAAACTTTTGCCAAGATTGAAACTGTAAATTCCGCGCTTCATCCGCTCACAGCCAGAACCAAGCACGCGCAGTCAACCGCCCTCAATCACGATGCTGTTGCAGTCATAAGCAAGCGCGCCCATCGGCGAGCGAGTGTAGTGACCTGAAACCCCAAAAGCTCGCTTTGCACCCTGCTCTCATCACGCGGTAAAACTTTACTCGTTCTTAGCTTATTTAGCCGCTATTCGACCAACTCCCAGCCCGGCTCATTTGTGTCTATAAGCTCGCCTAAAGCCCTCATCGCGCGCCCTTTGGGTCAAATTTGATGAAATTTAAAAGAAGGATTTGGCGAGTCGCCCCGCCAAATTTATATCAGTAGATTATTTTGCGTCCCAAGCTAGGATCGTGTTGCCCTCGGCGTCGGTAGCCACGTCGCCCATGCCCATGATGTTGTAGCCGCAGTCTA
>NZ_CALHXD010000299.1 GCF_938040115.1 uncultured Campylobacter sp.
AAGACATTACTCGCTCTGTCGCGTATGTGCGAGAAATACTCTTTGTCGGTCAAATTTTTGACGTAAAAATACACGTCAAAGCCATCTTTTAGGTAGCCTACTTTTGCATCCGCCGTAAAATAGCTCTTTTGGGCTAGCTTATTTTGAGCATCGAAGTAGGTCTTGCCTATCATATTTCCGTCCAGTCTTGTATAAATTCCCATCGGAGCGTAGTATGACGCGCCCAAAGAGAGCTTATACTCGGGGTTTTTTTCGATTTTATTACCTTTATTATTCGTGCCGTCTTTGTTGATGTAATCTCCGTATTTGGTCTTTAGCAGACTTGCGGCTAAATTTATATCAAGCTCCTTGCTCGCTTTTGCGACGCCTTCAAATTCCACACCCATAGATTTTGATTTATCGGCGTTTGCGGTCGAGTAGATGTTGGGGTTATTGGGGTCGGTATAAAATATATGCGTGCCCTTGATGTCCATATAAAATAGCGCGGTAGAAAATCTAAAGCTCTCATACGAACCCTTTACACCGATCTCGTAGTCATCGCTCGTCTGTGCGTCAAATTTATTATCCTCCCTGCTGCCGCCGGTGGTGTAGAAATTAAAGCCGCCGGCTAGATAGCCCTTTGAATACATCGCGTAAATATTTAGCTCGTCGGTGATATCGTATCCAAGTGCGATTTTTGGCAAAAACGTCCTAAATGTCGCTTTTTCGTCCATCGAAAACGCGGGCGCACCGGGATTGTGTCCCAGCTCGTATGAAAAGTAATCGACCTTTGTGTGTTTTCTGATCTGCTGATACCTGCCGCCAAGCGTAGCATCAAATTTGCTCGTGATCGGATAGATGATCTGACCGAATACCGATGCCGTCTGCGCGCGATTGACCGAAGGCCAATCCTCGACTATCGTCCTACCGCCGTCGCCGTATTGGTCGCCGATCGGGCCGAAGACTTGCTTTTCGTTTTCGTAATAAAGCCCGCCGACCCATTTGAAGCTTTGCTCGTCTACGCTACTAAATCTAAGCTCCTCGGAGAAGGTATCATTTTTAGAATTTAAAAATGTAATTAGCCCGTAGTGATCGGGGTCGAGATAGGTTATTTTACTACCGAAATCCTCGTCGTAAAGCCCGTCTTTTTTGGCTCTACGAAAGGTCGTAGCCGAGGTCGCGTCAAATTTGTCAAATTCATATTTTAGATCTAACGCTCCCGAGCTAGAGGTTTGCTTTACGCGGGCGGGCGTTTCTAAATTTATATGTTTTGCTTCGGCTTTTGAGATGCTACCCAGCTTAGACTTTGGGATAAAAAGCTCATCGAGCGAGTCGTCCTGGCGGTGAAAAAGATCTCCGTAAATTTTGATCGTAAATCGCTCGGTCGGCACTATCTTTAAATTTAGTCCGAAATTATAATTTTTCTTGTCGTTGGCTTTTTCTCCGTTTAGATCGTTGATGATCCAGCCGTCCTCTTTGGACGCCGAGCCGTTTAAGCCTAAAAATAGTTTATCATCAATCAGCGCGCCGCTGGTTTCAAAAAGACCTAGCATGTATTTGTGCGAGCCGTATTCGGCGCCGACGCTGCCGCTCCATTCGTTAGTCGGTTCTTTTAAAACGATATTAATGATGCCGCCGATTGAGTCTTTGCCGTAGATCGCACTGCTAGGACCTCGCAAAACCTCGACGTGATCGATATTTGTAACGGGGATATAGGCTGCGTCTTTGTTACTTTGCGCTACGCCGTCGACATAGACCGTGACGGGGTTAGAACTCGTATATATCGAAGGATTGAGTCCTCTAGTACTGATGCCCTCGTACATTCCGCCTACACCGGTAATGTTTGGCATAGTTTTTACCAGCTCCTCGACGTTTTTGACTTCTCGTTCTTGTAGCTCAGTATCACTTACGACGCTGATACTTTGTGGCACATCCTTTAAATTTTCGCTTATTTTGTTTGCGGTAACTTCTACTTCGCCGAGATTTACGCTTTGCTTAGTTTGCTCGTCGGCTATGGCTGGATTTG
>NZ_CALHXD010000300.1 GCF_938040115.1 uncultured Campylobacter sp.
TCTCCCTCGATGAACTATATGTTCTATCTTCGGTCGAAAATTTCTTCGCAACATTCAAATCCATCTCAAAATACTTCGCCTTGACTTTTTATGCTCAAATTTGAAGTCAAATTTACAAATTTGAGTCACCGAGACCCGCACCTTGAAAATTCTAAAATTTATAACCACTCAACTTTAATCAAATTTGCAGTTAAATTTAGTAAAATCGGCAAAAATTATTCAAGACAAAATAGGCGTAGTTTAAATAAATTTTTCTTGCCCGCAAAGGAGCGGACTGGTCGTCCGTGACTGCGGGGGGGTATAGAAAAATTTATTCTAAAATCCGTCATTTATGGGGAATTATAATGTTAGTTCATATTTGTTGCTCCGTCGACAGCCACTATTTTTTGCAAAGATTACGCGCCGACCGCCCGCACGAGCGTCTCGTCGGCTATTTCTACGATCCCAACATCCATCCGTACAGCGAGTTTTTGATGAGGTTTCGCGACGTAAAAAGGAGCTGCGAAAAGCTAGGCGTCGAGCTTATTTGCGGCGAATACGAATACGAGGCGTGGCTAGAGGGCGCAAAGGGGCTTGAAAACGAGCCCGAAAAGGGCAAGCGCTGCGCGTATTGCTTTGATTTTCGCGTGGGAAATTCAGCCCAAAAAGCGCTCGAACTAGGCGAAAAATCGATCACTACGACGCTGCTGATGAGCCCTAAAAAGGACTTCTCGCAGCTAAAAAGCGCGCTGGGTAAAGCAGCCGGCAAATATGGCCTTGAAACATTTGCCGTGGATTACCGCGCTGGCGGCGGCACGAACGCGCAGTTTGAGCTCGCTAAAAAAGATAAACTCTATCATCAAAACTACTGCGGCTGTATTTTTGGGCTCAGCAAACAACGCGAGGCGCAAAAACTGCCGCTTAGCGAGCTTATGAGCGAGATTAGCGGGCGCGTGATGCCAGGCGGCATCGAGGAGCGGCTGGAGCTTTATGAAAAGGTTCGAGAGTGCGAGGCTGCGGGCGTGAAATTTCATCTATCGCGCAAGTATTTTTTAAACTACCGCTTGCTGCGCGCCTATGTCAAATTTGGCGGCTCGGTCGTGCCGTCGTATTTTTTGCTCTACTCGCATTTTAAGCGCGAAAACGTCAAATTTAGCGTGAGCGAGGCGGCTCAAATTTGCGATGAGCTGCGAGATGGCGTGACGCTGTTAAATTTAGCCAAATTTAACGAGCTTTCGGGCGAAAAATTAGCTAGCGTAAACGAGCTTTGCCGCCGGCCTATCGCGGTACCTCGCGAGCTGGAAATCCGCCGCGAGCTGTGCGGAGAATTTAGCCAAAATCCTATAATCGTGCTGGATGAAATTCGCGCCGGCAGGTACGAAATCTATGCTAAAGACGAGCTTTATAACGATAGCCGCGAGGTTTTGGTAGCGCAAATTTGAGCTAAATTTAACGTGCTCGAGATAAAAAACGGGCGCGAAAATTTAGAGGCCAAATTTTGCTCCGGCCAAATCAATAATCTTTTTCTTAGCAAAATTTGGCTAAAATCGGCTTTAAATTTTACTCACAAGGTTTAAAGTGATCGACATCGTTGAAATCCAAAAAATACTCCCGCACAGATATCCATTTCTGCTAATCGACCGAGTTACCGAGCTCGAGCCCGCCAAACACATCGTCGCGTATAAAAACGTAACTATCGGCGAGCCAGTATTTCAGGGGCATTTCCCGGGCCACCCGATATATCCGGGCGTCATGATCATCGAGGGCATGGCGCAGGCCGGCGGCGTGCTCGCGTTTAAGAGCATGAGTGACGAGCATCAAGCAAACATCGAAAATAAAGTCGTTTATTTTATGAGCATCGACGGAGCGAAATTTCGCCATCCGATACGCCCGGGCGACAGGCTCGAATACCGCCTCGAGGTGCTAAAGCACAAGGGCAATATCTGGGTACTAAAAGGTGAAGCCTACGTGGACGGCACACTATCGTGCGAAGCTGAGCTAAAAGCTATGATCGTAGATAAATAAGCGAGCCAAAATGAGAAATATCCATCCGCAAGCCGTCGTCGAGGACGGCGCGAAGATCGGCGAGGACGTAACGATCGAGGCCTACGCCTACGTCAGTAAAGACGCCGTGCTAGGCGACGGCGTACTCGTAAAACAAGGCGCCAGGATCGTAGGCGACACGCATATCGGCGATGGCGGTAAAATTTACAGCTACGCCATCGTGGGCGACATCCCGCAGGACGTGAGCTACCGCGCCGAGGAAAACACTGGCGTTCGTATTGGCAAAAACGCGACGATCCGCGAGTTTTGCACGATAAACTCGGGCACGCACAAAGGCG
>NZ_CALHXD010000301.1 GCF_938040115.1 uncultured Campylobacter sp.
CAAAGCGCAAATTTTCAAGAAGCAAAATTTCGCCAGGCTTTAGTGCGGCGGCTTTAGCTTTGGCATCGGCGCCGATGACGTCCTCGGCAAATATCACGTCCCTATCAAGCAGCCTCGAAAGCCTCTTTGCGACGCCTCGCAGCGAAAATTTCTCCTCAAAGCCGTTTTTCGGACGTCCTAGATGGCTAGCCAAAACCACGCTGCAGCCGTTATCCAGGCAGTAGCGGATAGTTGGTATCGCAGAGCGTATGCGGCGGTCGTCGGTGATGTTTAAAAACTCGTCCATCGGCACGTTAAAATCGCACCTGACAAATACCTTCGCGCCGCCCAGCTCAAGGTCGTTGATCGATAAAATTTCACTCATTTTTCACCCTTTAAATTTACTTCGTAGCGACGATCTTAGCTAGATCGACGAGTCTTGTCGAGTAGCCCCACTCGTTGTCGTACCACGCAAAGACCTTTACCATATCACCCGCAATAACCTGCGTCGTGTCGCTCGCTACGATACTGCTGTATGCGCTCGTGCAAAAGTCGCTGCTAACCCTGTAATCGTCATCTACGAATAAAATTCCCTTTAAATTTGACTCCGCAGCCGCTCTAAACGCCTCGTTTATCTCCTCTTTGCTAGCCGGTCTTTTTAAAACCGCCGTTAGATCGACCATAGAGACGTTTGCGACTGGTACGCGCACGCTTTGGCCGTGCATCTTGCCGTTTAGCTCTGGAAGCACTTTAGCGATAGCTTTTGCGGCTCCGGTGGTCGTAGGCCCGATATTTAGGGCTGCGGCACGCGAACGGCGGAAGTCTTTGGCCTTAACATCAACCAAGCTTTGGCCGTTCGTGTAGGCGTGGATCGTAGTCATGAGCCCTTTTATGATGCCAAATTTATCATTTAGTACTTTTGCGACGGGAGCTAGGCCGTTTGTCGTGCAGCTTGCGTTTGAGACGATCGCTTCGCCTGCGTATTTATCGTCGTTTACGCCGACTACGAACGTCGCCGTGTCGTCTTTTGCCGGAGCGCTCATGACGACTTTTTTGATACCGCGAGCTAGATACGGCTCGCATTTTTCAGTGGTCAAAAACTTGCCCGTGCACTCCAAAACCACGTCTGCACCGTAGTCAGCGTAGCTAAGCTCGTTTAGATCTCTTGTTGAAAAAACTCTTATCTTTTTACCGTTTACTTCTATAAAATCGTCGCTTATCACCTTAACGTCTTGCTTAAATTCGCCGTGCACGCTGTCGTATTTGAGCAGATAGCGCGTCATGTCGCGCGTCGCCGTGTCGTTGATAGCGACAAGCTCAACGTCGTCTCGCTCTAAAATAATACGAGCAGCGCACCTGCCGATACGTCCAAAACCGTTGATCGCGATTTTTACCATGTTTAGCTCCTTGTGCTGGATTTTCCGGTCGCTTTAGGGTGCCCAGAAAGGTTATTTTCATACTTTTTAGCTTTTGCGCGTTAAATTTACCGGCCTCAACCGATGCCGAGCGCGTAAATTTAAGCCGCTCTAAAGCCCGCCTTTTGCAAATTTAGCCCTGCACGGACGCCAAAAGCAAGCCCGTCAAAGCCCAAAAATCCCCAAATTTTACAAAATCTCCATTTAATTTGCGCTTTATCGGCGATTTTTTTGATTTTCAACCAATTTTCACTTCAAATTCGCTAAACTGCACCGAAATTTTAAAGGCAAATTTATGAAAATCGCGCTTTTCGGCGGTAGTTTTGACCCGCCTCATCTCGGGCACGACGCCGCCGTTAAAGCCGCACTAAAGCAGCTAGACGCGGACAAGCTCATCATCATGCCGACTTTTATCAGCCCGTTTAAGAGCGAGTTTTCGGCTCCGCCGCTGCTTCGGCTAAAGTGGGCGAACGAGGCTTGGGGCGCGCTGCCTAAAGTCTGCGTGAGCGACTACGAGATCGCGCAAAATCGTCCCGTGCCGACGATAGAGAGCGTGCGGCATATGCGGCAAATTTACGCCGTGAGCGAGCTTTATCTCATCATCGGCGCCGATCATCTAGCAAGCCTAGACAAATGGCACGAGATAGACGAGCTCTTTAGGCTCGCGACTTTCGTCATAGCCAGTCGCGACGATGTAGCCGTGCCTGAAAATTTTAAAATTTTAAACATAAATGCGCCCGTTTCGTCCTCGCAAATCAGGCAAAATTTGGACAAAAACCTGATGATACCGTGCATAGCGGACGAGGCGGCGAAATTTTATCAAGGAAAAACATGCAAGAAAGAATCGAACGAATCATCAAAATCCTAGACGCCAAAAAGGCCGAAGCCATCGAAGCTATCGACATGAGCGGGCGCGAATACATCGCAAAATGCGTCATCATCGCCACCACGATGGGCGAACGCCACGCCTACTCGCTAACGGACGACCTAAAAGAGGGGCTAAAGGACGAGGGCGAGCAGTTTTTAGGCATCGAAAGCTCCGGCGACTGGGTCGTGATCGATCTAGGCGACATCCTCATCCACCTCATGAGCGCGCAGTACCGTGCCAAATACAACATCGAAGAGTTTTTAAGCAAGCTAAAAGAGGCGAAAGCCTAAGCTAAATTTAGCTTGCCTTGCTGGTGGCGTCAAATTTGCCTAAAGTATGCAGAGGACGGCAAATTTGACCCAAGCCACCTCTGCTATAAACGATAAATTTTACTTGATCTTGCAAGCGGCGTGCTTGATTATTTTAGCCAAAAGCCGACGCGCAGGCTTTTGCTTTTATTTTAAAAAAGTCAAATTTGAGGCGGACGTCGTCAAATTTAGCGACTCTTCAAACCTATACCGCAAAGACTGGCGGTACGAGCTGGAGTTTAAATTTGACCGCTCATAGTTTATGGACGAGCTTAATAAGATCACCTCTATCATAAACTCCCAAATTTCTTAAATCCAAATTTGCGCGCCCAGACAACTATCTTTTTGATATGATAAATCGAGCCAAATTTTACCCTGATCGCTTGACGGCGCAAAGCCCGCAAATTTAACTGGCGTAGCAAAAATGAAACTAAAAACCTACACTAAATTTCTCCTGACCGTAAAATCTCCCGCGGCAAAAATCCAAAAGCTAAATAAAATTAAAAATTATCTTACGAAATTTGACTTTTAAGAGGACGAGCAAGAGAGAATTTGCAATTAAATTTGGCGCCAAAGCCGGCAAGATGGGTTTTGCAACCTTGAATTTCGACCGAAAATTTAGCAGAGAACGGACGGTGAGCGGGACACAAAACACAAGTTAGATGCATTTGGCGGCAAAGCGACTTTAATACCGAAATTTAAAAGCCGACTACCGCGAGTTTTTCCTGCTTTTTTAGCGATTATTTTATAAATCAAAAGGCCACCTTAAATCTATTTTTTATATAATCAACCAAAGTCAAGATAAAGGATGCTTATGTTTAGAAAAACTTTTGTTTTATTGGTTGCGCTCTTTACGGCGTATTTGTTTGCGGGCGACGCGTACTTGCATACGAGCGAGTCAGCCCAAAAAGGCGTAGCGCAGGCTCAAATCGCGCTTCCAAAAAACGTCACGGGCGGCGATATTTACGTCGGACTTTTTAAAGACGCCCCAAAGACGCAAGCCAAAGCGCCGGTCGTAGTTTTCCTGCACGGCTCATCTGGTATCAACAACAAAATAGGCCTTGACAAATGGCAAGAGTGGCTAGCAAAAGAGGGCATAGGAAGCTTTATGTTTGATAGCATGGCCCTAGAAAACAGGATAACCTACAAATCTCCGGCAGATAAGGAGATTTACGAAAAAGCCCATTCACTACGCTCTAGCGAAATTAAGATCGCCCTGGATGCGCTAAAAAACACTGAATGGGCGGATACGAGCAAGCTGTTTTTAGCCGGCACCAGCGAAGGCGCGGTGGCTGTAGCCAGATACGAGGGCAAGGACTTTTTGGGCAAGATTATAAACTCTTGGTCGTGCGAGGAGAATTACTTTGTAAAAGAACATAAAACGGCGCTTAGCGATACGCCGGTTTTAAATTTAGTAAGCGATCAGGATAAATATTTTTCTCAAAAAAATAGCTATCTAGGCAACGAAAACGCCACCGGAAACTGCGCCGCAGCCTACGGTGACAAGAAAAACGCGATAGTTTTACTCTTGCCTAATGCTCCGCACACGCTCATAAATTTGCCAGCCGCGCGCTTTGCGACCGTTTCTTTTATCAAAAGCATACTTGAGGGCACGTTTGACGCCGATACGATCGGCGACTAACGACTAATAAATTTGCGGCGACGAGGTCTATAAATTTTGTCGCCGCGCTTTTTGCAGATGCATAAAATTTGAGCCGAATTTGAGCGGTCTCGCGGCAAAATACTTCGTTTTATATTTTTTGTATTCAAATTTAGTTAATTTGTTTTAAATTTTAGCATTTAAAATTTGAGTCAAATTTTGCAAATCTTAGCTCCGCATTTTATTTGCCAAGACCGGCATTTTAAAAACGTTAAAATTTGAGCCGCTATGCCGCGCGTCTCTTACCACCGATAAATTTTATCCTCATAAGCGATCAGTCTAAATTCCTCTTTGTGGTTGCCGTTGCCGATCGTGTGGCTGTCTTGGCCCGCGCCGAGGCGTAGTTTATGTAGCCTGCCGCCGTAAGTACCCACAAATAGCACGCTACCGTCCTCGCTTAGAGCCATAGACTTTATCGTACCGCCCAGATAGTGGCGCCAAATTTTACGCCCGTCCTTGCCGACTGCTTTTATGTAGCCGTATGCGTCGCCGAGGATATAAAAGTCCCGCGTCGCTACGCCCGCGTAAACCCTCATCGCATCGTCGATCAGCGTGAAATTTTTCTCGCCATCTTCGTCATACGAATAAGCCTCAACATCCACCCCTTGCTTTAGAGCCGCCCTGTCCACGCCGATCGTGACGCCGTTGTAGAAGTGGCAGGAGTTCGCTATAAGCTGAGTATCGTCCGCGCTAAATAGACAAAAGTGCGGATACGAGCTCTGCGCGCCGATGCTGCCGAGCCGCTCGCCCTCGCTATCCATCAGGACGTGATCGCCGCACTGCTCGCCGGCGACGATGAGAGCATTGTCGTTTGATATAGTCGCGTTAGCCATGTCGATATAGAGTGCAGCGTTGCCGTCATCGTCCTCGTAGAGCTGTCCGTCCTCATAGATCGGATGGATGAGCTTCGCGCCGCTTTGCGAGATCAAAAATATCCCGTCGTGGCAGCTCAAAAGCACCTTGCTGCCGTCGTTAAAGGGTAAAATTTCAGCCTCGTCGTATGTTAGCTCCACGTCGTGGCTAAATTTTGCGATAGGCTCGCCGCCGCCCTTGCCGTCGTAGCCTTTTATGAGTTCAACCTCGCCTCTCCTAAGAAGGGCGTAAATTTCGTTTCGCTTTGATTTGCCCACGGCGATGACGCCCTCTGCGATAACGCTAACGTGCTCACCTTCTAGCAGATATAGCTTCTTACGCCAGCCTTCAGGCTCGCTTTGCGAGACGATAAAAAGGACGTTCTCGCCGCGCAAAGCACAAATTTGATCGACATTGCCTAGCTTGTCTCCTATTTTATCCTTCTCGTCAGCATTACCTACTTCATCCTCGCACTCCTCAAAGATAATGTTTGATGGCGGAAAATCGGCTCTAAATTTCACCGTCTCGCCGCGCTCGTTA
>NZ_CALHXD010000302.1 GCF_938040115.1 uncultured Campylobacter sp.
AGGCTCATGCCTCTTTGCAGGAAGGATCATTCTGCATGAGGCAATGGCTGCAAGGAATCCGACAGCATGAGTTTCCGATGGGAGACTCATGCTGTTTTTATCTATGAAAGCATAAAGAATAAACAATGGCAATGATATTTTAATAATCAAATAAGCTAAGTTATACACAAAAAAATCAAATCTGTTTGTGATATTAATATTGAGACAATAAAACAAACAAAGTAAAATGATAAGAATTTTATACTTACTAAAATTCATTAAGTTTTTTAAAACTACGCCACGTCTAATAGCAATAAATCCAAGTTCTTTACTTTGGATTTCTGTAAATAACCAAAATAAAATAGTTTTCATAATTATATAACCTTCTGTTTTTTTATTACTGTTTATGTTTAGGTTACTGCTAGATTTAGATCTCTTAAAAATCCGCTGCTCTGCGAATTTGTCTGACTGGTTTGCTCTCAATTCAGATTATATCATTTTTATATTTTTAAAGAGATGGTGTTTGCATTAAATATATATCGGCCACCTTTTGTTCTTTGTCTTTGCTTTCAGTGTAATTTCCTTCAAACATTACGTTAATGCTGTTATCTGGGTCTTTATCCATTGTTTAAGGTTTTTGTATCTGCAAGTTTTGGCTTTTTGACTCGTTTTCTTGGGGTATGCCGTCGACCTACTTGTAACATTTGCAAACTATGCTTATATTGTCCTTAAGCACACTTGTTTAAAAAAGTGAGGGAGAGGATCGGAGTAATAGTGAAATGAGGCAGGCTTTTAGCTTTCTATTCACCCACACTGTCTTGTTAGCGGTTTTTGGGGTGCTTTATTACCCGCGCCGCCAGTTTTTAAATTTCAGCTCGCATCGACCTGGATTTTATACTTGCCGCAGCGGATGCAGCGAAACAGATAGCCTGCCATATCGCCGCCCGCGACTAGGTAATCACGCACGTCCTGCACCGCAAATTCCTCGCGCAAGGCGTAGTCTGCAAACACCTCCTCCGCTATGCCCAAATCCTGCAGTTCCTTGGTGCCCACGTCGCCTAAAAACTTGCAGTAGTCGTCACAACAAGCAACCCAATGCTCCCCCTGTCAGCTAAAATACCCGGGCATCCTTTTAAATAGCTCCTCGGTTTTAGCCTGTGCGTTCGAAGTGCTAGGCGGGAAAAAACTGGCGTCAAATTTTGCCGACGCCGCTGTGCCGCTAGCGATGCAGTGTGGACAGAGGTAGTTCACGTCCGCTACGCTGTAAACGCTACCGCAATAATACATGTCAGTCGTCTGCTCGCAGCACTCGCAAACCACGCTCGCGTCGTCCTTTAACACGCCCGTTTTAAAGGGATCCGGATGGTAGCGAAAATGAGGCAGGCTTTTTAGCTTTTTGCTTTGGCGCGCGGCTTCGCTCGCAGTTTTAGGACGCTTTATCGCGCCCGCGTCGCCGTTTTGCGCATACTGCTTCAGATAGCCGAGCTTTTGAGTTGCTTTCTGTCCTTCGGATCGCAAATTTTGCCGAGTAGCTCGCACGCGCTCTTTTTGAGTCCCAGTAGCTCGCAAACATCCACCAGCACGAGCTTTGCCTCTTTTTCATCGAATTTTTCGAGCTCGTCTTTGAACTCATACAGCGCCAAAACGCTCGCCGCGCCGCCGTCCGAATCCCAAAACGCCTTTTGAAGTGCGATATATCTTTGCCTAAGCTTATCCATCTTCTCCCCTTAAATTTGCGGGCGGTACTATTCTTAAAATTTAAATTTTCCGAGCGCGCTTGCCGTTTTTTAGGAGGCCCACTTGGGTCAAATTTTACTCCGCGCAGATCGCTTTGAGCTTTGCAAGATCTAAAATCAAACTATGCGAAAACGCGTCTATCACGACTCCGGCGTATTTGCCATCAGCGCTTTCTATCATCGCGGCGTAGTCTTTTAGGCGCAGATTTATCGCCTCCTGCTCGGCGTCGTTTCGCCATCTCATCATCTCGGCTCTACTGGAAAATGCCGGAAAGTAGCTAAGTCCGCTCTCCTCGTCTTCTAGTAGGACAAACTTGATATTTGAGCCTTCTTCTTCATAAACCGCGCTGCCGTCGGGCTTTGCTAGGGCTTGGTTTATGAGTACGGGAGCCAAAAACTCGGCCTTTTTTAGCGCCGCGATTAGCGCCTTTTCGCTCTGCTCGCCGCCGTCTAGTAAAAATGCGTCTATGAAATCGTTTAAATTTTCGTTCATCTTTTACCTTGGATTAAATTTGGCGTATTATACATTTTTGCGTTTTTAAATCAAAATTTAGCAGTAAATAAGCTTTGCGTTGCTATAATCACAACCTCACTTCAGCTGGCGGGTTCATAGCTCAGTTGGTTAGAGCATCCGGCTCATAACCGGATGGTCCCAGGTTCGAGTCCTGGTGAACCCACCACCCATTCACATTAAATTATCTCAAATTTTAAAAGCCATTTTGTCATTAGATTTACTCTAAAACAGTTATCATAAGTCAAATTTGAGCCGATTTTTAAAATTTAGCGGTCAAATTTGACGTCAAATCAAGCAAAGGCGAAATCTGATTCGCCTATTTTTTGGTTTGTTTTAGCAGGTTCATCTTCATCTCGTAGTACTCCGCGCTCATATCGACGTAGTGTTTATGCGGGTTTTCAAAGCGCTGCTCCTCCTGCCAAATTT
>NZ_CALHXD010000303.1 GCF_938040115.1 uncultured Campylobacter sp.
AGTTTTGGCGACGTATTTTGGTAAATTTGAGATCATGGAGCGGCTAAATTTGACCGAGGAGCTAAAGGCCGTCATGCTGCCGCTTTTTACGCTTTCTATCGCGCTTGAGACGGGGCGAACTTTTAACATCGTTATCGTAAACGCCCTGCGCGCGAGCGGGGATGCTAAATTTCCGCTGATGACGGGCGCGGTGTTTATGTGGGGCGTGAGCCTGCCGCTGGGATACTATCTGGGCATCGTGCAGGGCATGGGTATCATCGGCGTTTGGATCGGATTTACCGCCGATGAGTGGCTACGCGGACTCGTAAACACGTGGCGCTGGAGAAGCAGAAAATGGCAAGAAAAGCGCCTAGTGTAAAAACCGTTAGCGTAAAATGCGGCGAATTCGACGTCGTGCTAAATTTTAAAAAAGGCGTAAAAACAACTCGCCTAAAGGTCGCCAAATCAGGCGAAATCTCGGTCTCTCTACCCTTTTACGCCGCGCAAAAATATGCGCTAGAGTTCGTGCAAAAACACTACGAATGGCTAAAATCAGCTCACGAAAAGACGCTATCAAATTTACCGCGCGAGGACGAGTTTAGACTACTGGGCGAGGTTTATCGCATCAAATTTGAGCCGAATTTAAAGGGCGTAAATTTAAGACGCTTTGCAGGCGATTCGGAGATTTTTAACGGCTTAAATTTTAGCGCGGACGGGCAAAACCCGCACCTTTACGGCGCTAACTTTGAGGGCAAATTTGACGCTAGCAAATTTAACTTGCACCTTGACGAGGCCAAATTTAAATGCTTGGACGAGCGTAAATTTGACGGCGAAATTTACGCTGCGAGTTTAGCTGCGCTAGAAAACTACAAAAAAGCCTTTGCAAGGCGTGTTTACGAGCATTTTATAGCCAAATTCGCTCCAGCCGTAAACCGCAAGATAAACCGCGTCGTCGTTCGCAAAATGACCACTCGCTGGGGTAGCTGCAACTCGCGCAAAGGCTATATAAATTTAAGCCTAAATTTGATCGAAAAAGCCCCCGAGCTAGTCGAATACGTCGTGCTTCACGAGCTAACCCATCTCATCTACCCCCACCATCAAAAAAGCTTTTATGGCTTCATCGCAGGGCTGATGCCTGATTTTAAAACGCGAGAACAACGGCTAAACAAAAAATAATTTTAAATATGCTAAAATAGAATATTTTTAATTTAAAGGGAGATAATGAAAAAACTTCTAATGCTAGTTGCCGCGGTTTTTGCTCTGGGCGGCGATTTTGAGGACGGCGTAAAGGCCTACGAGAGCTCTAAATTTGTAACGGCTCGCGAGAAATTTGCAGCTGCCTGCGACGCGAACAACGGCCTAGCCTGCGCAAAACTGGGCGCGCTTTATCAGCTGGGCAAGGATATCCTGCCTGACACCAAAAAAGCGCTTGAGCTATACGAAAAAGGCTGCGAACTAGGCTCTAAAGAGGCCTGCTCGGGTGCCGGCGGGATATACGTATCAAGCGACAAAGAAAAGGCGCGTGCACTGCTAAATAAGGGTTGCGAGCTTGGCGACGGCTTTTCATGCGCGACTGCGGGATCGTATCTGCTAGAGGAGAAAAAATTTAAAGAGGCATATGCGCTCTTTGAAAAAGCATGCAAGATAGGCGATAGCCTCGGATGCCAATTTGCAAGCGATCTAAAACGCTCAAAAAGACTTTAATTTTTCTTACTCGGGTTAAATTTGACGGTTAAATTTAACCCAAATTTATCTTTTCTATACACTACTTCCAAAACGAAAGCTTTTAAAATTTACGAGAGAGTAATCAACAGGCCGAGAAAGCGCGGGCTTAAGCGCCTACGCCAACCCTCTTCTCCGCTTTATTTTGTATCCATTGAAATGCAAATAACGCCACGTAAAGCGAAACGCCGATCACGTAAGAAATGTATTCGTTCGCGATAAACGGGATATACTTGGCGCACATATTTGGCACCAAGGTTAGCGGCACTACGCACAAAAGTAGCGCGCGCTCGAGCATGCTTACGCGTTTAACAAAATACCCCTGAAGCGCCGAAGAAAAGGCAAACATACCCACTAGCGCCGTACCGAAAATCAGCGCCATCTCGAGCGGATTTGTTATCCACACGATGCCTTTGGCGTCGTTTGGATTGGCGGCGTTTACGCTCTCTATTAAAAGCAACTTGTTGTTAAACACGAACGAAAACGGCAAAATCGTCGTGCGCAGGTCGTAGAAAAAGCCTTGCACGCCCACAGTTACCGGGTTTGCTTTGGCGATACCGGCCGCAGCGTATGCCGCGATACCGACCGGAGGCGTATCGTCTGCTAGGATACCAAAGTAAAAGACGAAAAGATGCACCGCGATGGCCGGTATGAGAAAGCCGTTTTTGTGCGCCAAAAACAAAATCACCGGCGCGACTAGCGAGCTAACGACGATATAGTTCGCCGTCGTCGGCAAGCCCATGCCTAGTATCAGCGACATTATCGCAGTGAGAAAGAGGATGAGCACTATGTTGTTGCCGGCTAAATTTTCCACGACTTCAGATAGCACTTGACCGACGCCAGTTAGCGAGATCGAGCCCACGATGATGCCGGCTAGACCCGTAGCTATCGCGATCGTAGTCATGCTTTTAGCCGCTGTCACCATCGCCCAAAATATATCCGCAAAGCCGATGATAAAGTCCTCTTTGCCGACGTCCTCGCCGTGAGCCATTTTTTTAACGGGTTCCTGAAAAAGGATAATCAAAAACAGCACGCAAATGGCGTTAAAAGCCGCTGAGATCGGAGATTCGTTTGCGATTAACAATGTATAGAGCAAAACCAAAATCGGGATAAGGTAGTGCAGGCCGCTTACGAAAATCTTAAGCTTAGATATGCCTGCGCCCTGCTCCATGCCTTTTAGCCCTAGCTTACAACTCTCAAGGTGTACGATGAAAAACAGCGACAAATAGCACACAAATGCCGGAATCACAGCCGCTATCATGACGTTTGTGTAACTAAGACCCAAAAACTCGGCGATGATAAAGGCCGCCGCGCCCATGATAGGCGGCATCAGCTGACCGTTTACGCCCGCAGCCACCTCGATCGCGCCCGCTTTGGTGCTAGTTAGCCCCGCCTTTTTCATCAACGGGATCGTAAATGTACCCACCGTCACGACGTTTGCCGTGGAGCTGCCGCTCACCATGCCAGTAAGTCCGCTAGCTATAACAGAGGCCTTCGCCGGTCCGCCGCGGAATTTACCAAGCAGCGCAAAGGCTAAATTTATAAAGTACTGCCCCGCTCCGGCGCGCTCTAGCAGCGAACCAAACAAGACAAAAAGATAGATAAAACTCACGCTAACGCCAAGCGGCACGCCAAAAACACCCTCGGTCGTAAGATACATGTGGCCTGCTAGTTTGTTTAGGCTAGCGCCCTGGTGCGCGATGATGTCTGGCATGTATTGACCGAAATAATCATACGCTAAAAATATCGCCGCGATGATAGGAAGCGCCGGACCGATGATCCTGCGACCCGCCTCAAATAGCACGACAACGGCGACGCAGGACACGGCGATATCAAAGCTCGTGTAGTCTCCTGGGCGCTGCGCTAGCGCGTAAAACTCTATAAGCGGATAGAGCGCGGCTAGCGTACCCACAACGCAGAGCACGATGTCGTAAAACGGCAGGCTGGAGTGGGCTTTTTTGTGAATTTTGAGCGGATAGAGCAAAAACAGCAGACAAATAGCAAACGCAAGGTGCGCCGAGCGCGACATCGTCGTGTTCATCGGAAAATACGCGATATAAAGCTGAAAAACCGACCACGCAAAGCAGATGATGCTCGTGAAGTATATATAAAAGCTCGAGTTTATCTCGCGCGTCTTTACCTCGACGAACTCCTCCTTTTCCTGCGCCGACTCGGTATTTGTTCGTGTTTCGTTTAGATTTTTATCCATATTTGCTCTTAACCTCTTAAATTTTTCTTTTTCTAAAATTTGGCGATTTTGCCCGTAAAATCAGGCTTTATTTTTAAATTTGACTAGCTTTTTATACCTTAAATTTATCGGCAAATTTAACCCAGCACCGTAAAGATACGGGTTTTGCAAACGGCAAACGAAGTCAAATCAAAAACGCGCGTATGAGCCAAATCTAAAATTTGACGCTTTATGCGACTAAAGCAAACTCGCCGCCGTCCAAAAACAAGCTAGCAAAGCGTCAAATTTTAAATCCTCAAAAACTAAAAATAAGCCCTAAATTTAACAAAAAACAAACCGTGCGGGTTAAATTTAACCCGCACGGCTTAGCTGGTTTATTTTATTATGCCGGCTTTTTTAAACTCGGCCTCGGCAGCAGGGTGCAAAGGCGCAGAAAGCCCCTCTACTAGGCTCTCTTTGGTAACCGACGCGAGTGCCGGATGCAGGCTCTTATACTCGTCAAAGTTATCCAAGATAGCCTTTACGACCGCAGCCACTGCAGTGTCGCTCATGCCCTTGTCGGTTACTAGTACGGCTTTAACGCCAATGCTGTTTACGTCGTGATCCACGCCCTCATAGGTGCCTTTTGGTATCGTGCCTTTGGCGAAATACGGCATCGCAGCTATCATCTTATCCACCTGCTCGCCCTCGATGTTCACGATGTCGATAGGTAGCGAGTTTGCCGCGTCGGTGATGTTAGCCGTCGGGTGGCCGACCATGTAGAAATAACCGTCTATTTTCTTATCTTTTAGAGCGTGCGGGCATTCGCCGGCAGTGAGTACGCCGTGATGTTTTAGCTTTTTCTCGTCGAAACCAAACGCCTTAAACACGCCAAGCGCGGTCATTTCGTTGCCGCTGCCGGGGTTGCCGACGTTGATCGCTTTGCCCTCGAGGTCGTTTATCGAGCCGATGCCGCTTGATTTTGAGACGACGAACGCGAGAAGCTCAGGGTAGATCGAGACGACGGCGCGCAAATTTTGATCGCCGTTGCCCTCAAATTTACCCACGCCGTTAAATTTATCATAAACCACGTCGCTTTGGACGAAACCGAAATTTAGCTCTTTTTTTAGCACGTTATTTACGTTATAGACCGAGCCGCCGGTTGATTGCACCGAGCATTTCATCTGCGGGTCTTTATTTACGAGGCGACATATCGCTCCGCCCACCGGATAATACGTACCCGTCATCGCTCCCGTACCGATAGATACGAACTCCTTTGCGCCCAGCGCAGACGCGAAAAGCAACCCGGCTAATGCCAAAGATGTAGTTTTCATTTAACTTCCTTTCAAAGAATTTTTCTGATTTTACTCTCAAAATCCGCATTTTGCGTATAAATTTCACTCTTTTTGCGAGCTTTTTCAAAAATTTGCGACTATTTTACACACTTTAGCCTTAGAAAAATAATTCTTAAGGTAGAATTTATATATTTTTTACAAGCGAAGCGAAAATCGTATTTTTCATGCGGCTTAATTTTTAAATTTTACCCGCCGAGACTTGCGCCTTTAAGACGCTAAATTTGGATTAGTTAAATTTGAGGTTACAGCTTTAATTTCTTTGTACAGGGGCTTAAATTTAGCATTTTCAGGGTACGGGTCTCGGTGACTCAAATTTGTAAATTTAACTCAAATTTGAACGTAAAAAATCAAGACGAAGTATTTTGAGATGGATTTGAATGTTGTGCAGAAATTTTCGTCCCAAGGCTAGACATATAGTCTGCCGCAGGGCGAAAATTTCAAACTCATTCAAAGACGCTCAAAAGACAAGCCGTTATTTAAAAGCAACAAATGTGGCAAAATTTGCCCACCTAAATATGCATTCCACATTTTTAAACCCCGCGCTAAGCGCCAAATTTCTATTTTCCGCTTCGGTGTAGGGGATCAGCACGTTTTCTAGCGCCTCGCGTTTTTGCGCAATCTCGTAGCGAGAGTAGCCCTGCTCGAGCTTGTATTGTTCGTAGATTTCGATCATATTTTTGCTCAACGTCTTATCCTCAAAAATGAGCTTCTCGCTAAAAACAAACACGCCGCCGTCATTTAGCGCGCGGTAAATTTTAGCTACGAAATCCTGACGCTTGGGCGGACGGATAAACTGCAGCGTATAGTTCATCAAAACGGCGTCACGGGCGTCAAATTCGCACTCCAAAATGTCCGCTAGCTCAAGCTCGATCTTAGCGCCGTACGCCTCTATCTTGGCGCGCGCGTTTTGCAGCATCGCAGGCGCATTATCCACGCCTTTTAGCGCGAGGTCGTTTCTCTTGCGCCAAAGGGCTAGCAGCGTCGAGGCGGTCGAGCAGCCAAGATCTATCGCGCTTGCGCCGTTGGGTAAAATTTGAGCTAAAAAATCTGCGATCAGCTTTTGCGAGGCCGCATAGTACGGCACCGAGCGCCCGATCATATCGTCAAACACCGACGCCACGCTCGCGTCAAATTCAAACTGCTTTTTTATCGGTTCTTTAAAGATTTCGTCTTTCACGGCTCGCTCCTTTGAGGCGTAGCGTCGCCCACAACGTAGAGATCGCACACGCCGACGAACTCCATCGCCTGCTTGATGTCGATGTAAATTTGACGCTTTAGCTCCCCTAGGCTTTCAAATTTGCGGTTATCGCGCAGTCGCTTGATAAAGCAAACCGCGACGTCGCTGGCGCCCTCGATATTTTCGTTTAGCACGTGCGTCTCGACGCTAAAGCTGCCGTCCGTACTCACGCGGTTGCCGATAAAGGTAACCGAGCCGTAGGTCTTGTAGCCGATGCGAGTCCTCGTCGCATAGACGCCCTCGCGCGGCAAAAGGTAGCTTTTGATGTCCAAATTTAGCGTCGGTACGAGCTCGCGCGACCCGATGCCCTGCCCCTTTATCACGCGGCCTTCGATCGAGTATTCGCGGCCTAGCAGGCGGTTTGCCTTGTAGATCTCGCCTTGTTTGATATACTCGCGTATGGCTGAGCTGTGCACGCCCATACCGTCAAAGCAAACCTCGTCTACTACGACCACCTCGCCGTCAAAAATGCGCCGCAAATCATGCTTATCCCACGCCCTGTTTCGCCCGAAACGAAAATCAAAACCCACGACGATTTTTTGCAGATTTTTAAAATCCCGCTTCAAAAGCGCGATAAACTCATCGCCGCCAAGCCCTTTTATGCTGTCAAAATCATACAAAAAACACGGGTAGCTCGAGTACTCGGCGCGCTTTAGCTTTGGCGTGATGTTGGCTTTGTTTTTGTCGATCACGACTAGTCCGCCGTACTCGCCCAGCTGCTTTAAAAGCTGCTTGTGGCCGCGATGTACGCCGTCAAAGTGCCCGATCGCGACGGCCGTGATATTATCTTTTGTTAAAAGCGTAGAAAAATTCGGCATTTCCTTCCTTTCCTTTTACCTCGCATTCGAGCGTTTGGCGCATTATCCAGCCCAAATTTGCCGCCGCAAGCTCAAATTTCGCCCTCGCCTCGCGCACGGCTTTTGCGTCCGTTACGACGCCTTTTTTATTTCGTTTAGCGCTCCTGCCGACCTCAAACTGCGGCTTAAAAAGCAGGATAATATCGCAGTTTTCACCTGCTAGCGCGTCGATGGAGGGCAAAATTTCTTTAAGTGAGATAAAGCTCACGTCGCAGGTGATGAGATCAAATTTGTGTGCGACGTTTTTGGCGGCGTGGGAGTCAAATTTGGCGTTTTGGGTTTTTGCCGCGAAATCTACGCCGGTCAAATTTGACTCGTCCGTCCTGGCTCCAGCCTGCGTTAAATTTGACGGCGCAAAAGCCG
>NZ_CALHXD010000304.1 GCF_938040115.1 uncultured Campylobacter sp.
GAGATTTTTGCCCGCGACCAAATCGCTACCAAAAGAGATGCTACCGATCCTAACCAAGCCGCTCATTCACTACGGCGTGGACGAGGCGCTGGAGGCCGGCATGAAAAACATGGCATTTATCACCGGTCGCGGCAAACGTGCGCTGGAGGATTATTTTGATATCAGCTACGAGCTCGAGCATCAGATCTCAGGCACGAACAAAGAGCACCTGCTCGTCGATATCCGCGAACTGATGGCGCGCTGCACGTTTTCATTCACGCGCCAAGAGAGCATGAGGGGCCTAGGCAACGCTATCCACACGGGCAAAGTCCTCGTACGCGATGAGCCATTTGGCGTGGTGCTAGCAGATGATCTGTGCATCAACGAAGAGGGCGAAGGCGTGCTATCTCAAATGGTAAAAATCTACGAAAAATACCGCTGCAGCGTCGTCGCCGTCATGGAAGTGCCGATCGAGCAGAGCAAAAACTACGGCATCGTCACGGGCCGCGCGATCGAGGACGATCTGCTGATGGTGAGCGACATGGTCGAAAAACCAGATCCAAAGGAAGCCCCAAGTAACCTAGCCGTCATCGGCCGCTATATCCTCACGCCTGATATTTTCACGATCCTAGAGCGCACCAAACCCGGCAAAAACGGCGAAGTGCAAATCACCGACGCGCTAAAAGAGCAGGCCAAAGACGGCATGGTGCTAGCGTATAAATTTAAAGGCAAGCGCTTTGACTGCGGTAGCGTCGATGGCTTCGTGCAGGCGACTAATTTCTTCTACGAGCTAGGCAAAAATGCTAAAAAATGAGCTATTTTTCGAAAAAACGCCGCTAAGCGCGATCGGCTCCTACGCCAAGCGTATGAACGACGAACTAAAAGGCGGCGAGATCGGCTACTATCACCTGCCTGAAATCGGCGCAAATTTACTAAGCGAAATCGCCGAGTTTGAAACGACGCTCACGCACGTAAAAAGCGTCGTGCTAGTAGGCATCGGCGGTAGCAGCCTGGGCGTCAAGGCGCTAAAAACGATGCTTTCAAGCGCTAAAAGGAGCCGCGAGCGTGAGCTTTATTTTCTTGATAACGTAGACGCATTTAGCTTTGAAAGCGTTTGCGAAAGCATCAAATTTAACGAGACGCTTTTTATCATCTCGTCAAAATCGGGCACCACGATCGAGACGATCACTCTGTTTAAGTGCATTTTGGAGCGCTTTAAGCCCTCAAATTTGAGCCAAAATTTTATCGTCATAACAGACCCCGCCTCGCCGCTAGAGACCTACGCCAAGCAAAACGGCATCAAATTTTTTAATATACCTAAAAACGTCGGCGGTAGATTTAGCGTGCTTAGCGCGATCGGTCTGGTACCGCTGATGCTGTGCGGATACGACGCGGCGGCGCTGCTAGAGGGCGCGCGGGCGTGTAAAAAGCGTTTTTTAGAAGACGACGACGATACGCTGCTACAAAAAGCCTACCACTACGCGACTCACAAAAACGCCAAGATCAACGTGATATTTAGCTACGGCGATAGGTTTTTGGAGTTTAACGACTGGTACGTGCAGCTGTGGGCGGAGAGCCTGGGCAAGAAAAAGGGCTACAAACGCTACGGACTCACGCCCGTCGGACTCATCGGCTCGCGCGATCAGCACAGCTTTTTGCAGCTCATCATGGACGGCGTGAAGGATAAAACGGTAAGCTTCATCAAGGTAGCCGCCGCGGACGCAAACACGGCGATACCGAGCATTAGCCTAAACGGCCTTGAGGGCTGCGACTTCGTAAACGGGCTAAATTTGGGTGAGCTAATCAACGCCCAGTGTAGCGCCACCATGCATGCGCTCGTGCAAGAAGGCATCAGCGTGGACGTCATCGAGCTTGAGCGACTAGACGAGGCGAGCGCGGGATTTTTGATTTATTATTTCGAGCTTCTCACGTCGGCTACGGGCATAATGCTAGGCATAAACACCTACGATCAGCCGGGCGTTGAAGTAGGCAAACGCATACTAAAAACGATGCTAACGGCAGGCAAGCAAGACTAAAGTGCGGCTCTATAGAGTGTAAATTTGACGCGAATTTTGCTTTGTAAAATTACAACGTTAGCTCACGTAAATTTTTAGCCTACAAGATTGTGTTTGCAGTATCGCTAGTAATTTTGGATTTAAATTTGCACAGTTTTGTTTTAGCAAATTTGAGGCAGAAATTTAATGCGTATCCGTCAGTGTTGGCGAACAAAGTAATAAGCCGCCTCGCGACACGACTTTTTTATTTGCTTTTATTTACAGTGCTGCAACGACTCTAACTATAAAATTTGCG
This sequence comes from uncultured Campylobacter sp., assembly GCF_938040115.1. Taxonomy (GTDB): domain Bacteria; phylum Campylobacterota; class Campylobacteria; order Campylobacterales; family Campylobacteraceae; genus Campylobacter_A. The sequence goes on from NZ_CALHXD010000304.1 coordinate 2,290, forward strand.
TAACATTATACCGCTTTTAGCACCTTATAAGGTTAGTGAACGGGCGTATTTTGCAATAAATTTTTACCTCGCCTGCTTACCTACGCCAGTAAGTATATCGGAGAGACGGCTTTAACACAAACACGTAGTTAGTCGAATTTGTCTGTAAAATTCTAAAATTTTACTTATCAAAATGGTATTCAACAAACGCAATTGTAAGCAAATTTAGGCTTTCGCCATGTATCATCTTATGATTTTCAAACCCACGCTATCTAGTTACAAAATTTACATTCTTACATACTCTAAATTTAATGTATGAATTCTCAGAAGAATTAATTTTGCCTGATCAAAAGTTAAACTTGTTTTTTATACCGGATAGCAATGCTTGTCTATATCCAGCAAAACAGTATAAGCAAATTCCAAAATTTACTCACAAATAATAATTTTTGTTATTTGCAAATTATTTTTCTTTAAGTTTTATATGCTATAATTTCATCATAAATCAAATCAAAGGAGACAAAATGTCAAAAGTTGTTACCCAGTTAAATCAGATTCAGGCCGACGCTCATGCGTTATTCGTTAAATTTCACGACTATCACTGGTATGTAAAAGGCATTCAGTTCTTTAGCGTTCACGAATACACCGAAAAAGCTTATGAAGATATGGCGGAGATATTCGACGACGTCGCTGAGCGTGCTATACAACTAGGCGGTAGAGCTATCACCAAAATAGAAGAGCTAAACAAGCTAGCTCATCCAAAAACAGATAACAAAGATAGCTACACTCCGACCGAGGTTTTAAAAGGCGTTTTGGCTGAGTACGAGCACTTGCTGGGCGAATTTAAAAAGCTAGAAGAAGTAGCTGAAGAAGCAAAAGACAGCACGACCGTAACTATGGCGCAAGATCAAATCGCAAAATATGAAAAAGCTATCTGGATGCTAAAGGCTACTTTGGCTTAATTTTTGGGGCGCAAGCCCCTTTTTCTATTCTTTTTTCTTTCAAATTTTAATTTCTACAAAATATCAACTTAGTTATCTTTAACATTTTCAAAACAAGCAAAAACTTAATATAAACATAAATAGCATTGAGTTGCAATGAGAACTATATTTTTAAAAAGTAACGAGCGTAGCGAAGTTAAAAATAAGCATATGGTTCGTTCCAGAATTTCAGAGACGAAATTTAGAGAATTTTATAATATTTTTCATTTAGTACAGAAGATACTAAAATAGCAGAATTTACTAAAATCTTAGAAAAAAGAATCGATAAAATAACTAAAAACATCAGAATTTTTATTATCAAAAAAGTGCGAGCTCTTGAAGAGCAACGAGCGTAGCGAAGCTAAAATAAGTAATTTTAGTCACAAGATAGAGATTGACTATAGCTATTTAAAAGCAAGAAAGGTAGGGGTAAATAAAACACATGTATTCGGAAAGCCAAAGCATGACGGCAAGATCTATACCCAAATAATTAAAAACTACTCTACAAATGAACTAATACCGATACTATAATTTATTGAGACCATTGGAAAAGCCTATGATGGTTAGGTTGATTAGCGAGCAAAGATTCATTGTAGAGTAAAATATTCAAAGAATGAACTAGCCTGCTATTTTGCAAGAAGCCAACAGTAAAACCACATAAAAGGTCGAGAAAATTTTTGGGATTATGTTAGGATTGTCTAAATTAAAAGAATCTTCTCTAAAGCGAGCAACACCATAGCGACTACAGGAAGGCTAAGAGAAAGAGAGTTTTTGCTTCATTAAAAGAGCGTAAATTTGGGCTCAATAACAGTAAAAATACAAAAACTTTCTATCATATTTTACCAAAGATGACAAGAGAGAATCCTCCTTATCTTGAGCCTAAAATTAGTTTATCATATAATGCAGTGATTTGGATGTTTTATTTGGGTGTTTGGGCTTGCAAATTTTATCAAATACTTTCTAGATAACTTTAAAAGTCAAGTAAGGATTTGTGCCTTATTTTTTGAAAAGTATAACATAAAGACCTATAGAAAGGAGATATCTCGGGATAAACCCGAGATATTTAAAATTAGAATGTGTATTTAGCTTGGAATCTTAGCTGTTTAGTTTTATCTTTTGAGTCATCTTGGTGCTTGTTAATCTCATACGCATAGAAGCTTGAGAACTGAAGTTTAGCACTATAGTCATAAGTTAGTCTTGCTACATACTCTTGATATTTCTCTTTATCGCCTGAAGCAAGTTTAACTTTACCATTAGAATAATCGCCACCGACTCTAAATTTCTCAGCAAAAGTGTATCCTGCTTTCAAGAACCAGAAGTTAGCTTTACCTTCAAGAGCAGTATAATCAAGAGCAGATTTTATCTCACCTACATCTATAAATGAACCTTGATCCTCTAGGCTTACAAAACCTTTTTCTTTGTCATGAACTTTATATCCGATATAACCAGCAGCTACATCAGCGCCAAATACTTTTGTACCAAGTTCACCTGCATAGAAATCCGTATCTTTAAAGTTTACGCCAACATTATTGTCTATATCAGCATGTGCATATTGAACTTGAGCACCGATATTTACATCATCAGTAATATTAAGACTAAAGTTTACGTCACCTATGATGAGGTTAACAGAATCAACCAAAGATGCATACCATAGTTGGAAGCTTACCGGATCATAAGAGCCGATAGCAGCTACCGCATATAGGTTGTTATTAAAGATACCAGGGGCATTAGTGTAAATAGCGCCATCGCTCTCGCCGTTATTTTCTAATGCATCAAAAGCAAATGCAGTTAGAGTCAAGCCTGTAATATCTCTATTTTCAACTCTGACGCCAGTGCCTACAGCATCATCAGTAAAGAATGAACCTATAGTTTGCTTACCTGCTGTTATTGTAGTGTTACCTACGTTATATCCAAGGTAAAATTCTTTTACGTTAAATGGACTTGTTGTATCTGTTCTGTCGTTGCGTCCATCTGCATTAAAAGCAGAGCTGTCGTTGGAATTATATCTAAGTGTTAAAACACCAAAGAAATTATCATCTAAAGCAGCTTTAAAAGAAAATTCTGATTTAAATTGGTGATGTGCAGTCGTATTATCTTTTACACCGTTAGCTTTCTTAACTGTAACGTTATTATATCTATATCTTGCATATCCAGAAAGATCTACATTTTTGATCGCCTCTTCAAGCGGCGTAGCACTCGCTACAGTTGAAAAAGCACCTAGTGCAACCAAAGCAGCTAATGAAATTTTAGCAATTTTCATTATTTTCTCCTCAAATAAAATTTAATATTGTAGAATCTTAACATAATCTAGCCTTTAATAAGCTTAAAAATTTTATATTTCTTTGGAATATTACCGAGCGTTTACTAAAATATACTATAGGGATTTAAAATTTGAAATATTTTTAACATGCCGAGCCAAATCGACCCGGCAAATTGGATTATTTTAAGTAGCTTCCTTGAGTAGGAGTAGTAGAGACGTCAGAGTTTTCCTGTTCGCTTCCCTTGTATTGCAAAGCATCTTTGCCCTTTAAAAAGGCAATAATTGCCCCAAGGTCGCTATATTTTGTTTTGGCGGCAACGGTTTTCATTAGATTTCTCATATTTCCGCCATAGTCAGAATCGTTTAGATAACCAGAAAAAGCAGCCTCTATATCCTCTGCACTTACTTTAGTTAACTTTTTGGATGTGCCATAAGCTCTTTTATTCCCATCTTCACCGTGACAAGAAGCGCAATTTTTAGCATACAGTTCGCGACCTTTTTCCACACTATACCTTCTTTTGGTATCTACGCCGATATTTAAAAACTTGCCGCCACCATCAGTCTCAGGAGCTTTTTCATAAACGTTTATACTTATATTTTCGTCTTTAGAATATTTTTCTACCAAACTTTTTAGCTCTTTTGCAAATTCACCCTTTGCCTCAAATATATAACTCGGCTCGTCTGCAGCATTTAAAGAAAAAGTCAAAAGACATGCTAAAAGCGAAAAATGCATAAATTTCATAAAAAACCTTTTTGATAAATTTAAAAATCCCAAGCAAGGGAAATTTTGCTTGGGATTATAGCATAAAACTAGCTTTTTTGATTAGAAGCTATATTTGGCTTCGAATCTTATGCGGTCGTGTTTATTTTTATGATCTCCGTCTTTTTCTTTAGCTGCTGCATAGAATGTAGAGAAATTAAGTTTTTTGCTGTAAGCATAGCTACCGCCGACGTTCCACTCGTCTCTATCAACTCTCTTATTATATCTATAGCTATAGCCCTTACCGTCTATGTAGTTAGCATACAAGCCAAACTCGTTAAATTTATATGACGCTCCGACAAACCAATAGTCGTTTTTGTCTTTGATATTGTTGTAGTACTGAGCGCTACCGTTCATGACCGAGTTAAGTAGTTTGCCTGGGTTGATTAGTTTGCCGTTATCTTCAACAGTTACGAAAGATTTTTTATCGTCTTTAGCCTTATAGTAGATATAACCTGCATTTAAACCGACTCCGGCAAATCCTACATCACCTTTAGCTGCGAAGAAATTTGCATCACCAAAGTTATTGTCGTCTGACTCATTGTGAACATATTGTGCTTGTAAGCCTAGTTTTACTGCATCTAGATCAAATTTCAAAGCCGCATCAGCTGCAAATAAATTTGCGGTATCCTCAAGATATGCCCACCAAGCTTTAAAGTTTACAGGATCATAGCTTCCCATTGCACCCACGCCATAGTAGTTAAGGCTTTTTGATCCTGCTAGGCCTGATAGTAGTCGACCGTCATAGTCAATGCTATCTGTTTCAAGTGCGTCAAAAGCAACACCAACCAAAGTAAGACCTGATATATCAGTGTTTTGTACTCTTAAACCAGTTCCTACCAAATCATCGTCAAAATATGTTTTAACAAATTGTTTGCCAGCTGTTATTGTAGTATTGTTTATGTTGTAGCCAAGATAAAATTCTCTTACACCAAATGAGCTTGTAGTATTGGTGGTATCGCCATTAAATCCGGAACCGTCACTTGCTGCGTATCTTAGACCCAAAACACCAAAGAAGTTATCGTCAAGAGCAGCCTTAAAAGTACCTACGAATCTGAAGTTATGATTTGCATTATTTTTGTTGAATGCGCCTGGCATACCATTCCAGCGGACTTTATTGTGAGTATATCTATATCTTGCAAATCCAGAAAAATCTACATCTTTAATAGCTTCTTCAAGCGGAGTAGCATTTAAAGTAGAGAAAGCGCCTAGCGCAACCAAAGCAGCTAAAGAAATTTTAGCGAGTTTCATAAGTTCTCCTTTATAAAAGTTTTATAGGCATAATTTTAGCACAAAATCGGTCGTGGTAAGCTTAATGCAAAAATTTAACATAAATAATCATAAAACACTAATATATCAAGCTGTTACAAGGCTATTTTTGATACTTAATATTATTAAAATAAGAATACTACCAACAAAGCTTAAATATGAAAGCTTAATTTCAAGGATTTTTGCGAGATAAAAAGATAAAAAAGGGGACGCACATCCCCTTCTTAAAAGGAGTTCTAACTTTGATTGCTTGTAAGAATTATAAAATATTTCGGTAAATCAACGGCTAATCAAAGCTGATATTTTCACTTTTCGGAACTTCGATTAGAATTTTTTTGTTACTTTCTTGCTGTTGTGGGCTTTTTGCAGGACTTGTACTTTTAAATTTCGGCGTTTTATTTACTTTATGCATAACGTGGTGCGCTCCGCTTTTTATGAGTAGCATCTCGGTGACTAGTCCGCCTGAAACGCTAGCATAGACGGTATCTCCGCTAGAAAAGTAAAATTTATCCGCACAGTACTTGCCGCTAGGCAGTTTGCCGTTTGAAGTGTCGATTGATTTTATATCATAGCAGTATTTGCCGCCGTCGTAGGTTACGCTTGATATCACGCCACGCAATGAGCCTCTAACGGGCGCAGGTTTTTGAATAACTGGTTTTTGGACGACTTTTGGTGGCGGTTTTTGCTCAAAAAAAGCACAGCCGCTAAAAACCAGCAAAATGGCGGCTAAATTTAAAAACTTAAGCCTGAACACTAAGGACGTTCCCGCCGAGTTCGGCTATTCTTTTATCTACGGCTTGCGTCGCTTTTTCTATCGTTTTTTGCGAAATTTCAGGCAGTTTACCACCCCAAATTTTCTCAGCCTCTTTAAAGCCCCTTA
>NZ_CALHXD010000305.1 GCF_938040115.1 uncultured Campylobacter sp.
AAAAGATATTTTTACCGCTAATCGCAGCTTCGGCTTTAGCTGTCAGCACCGATCTAGACGCGCTGCAAAAGGAGTGCGACGGCGGAAACGGCGAAAGCTGCGTAAAGATTGGAATTTTATACGGCAAAGGACGAGAAATAAAGCAAGACTACGATAAGGCCGTAGAGCTGTTAGCTAAAGCATGCGATTTAGGATTTGCAAAAGGATGTTCCAATCTCGGGGGATTATACAGCAGAGGAGAAGGCGTCAAGAAAGACTACGAAAAATCAAATAAACTATACGCTAAAGCTTGCGATTTAGACGATAATGTCGGATGCTTTATACTTGGGCTATCATACGATGAAGGCAAAGACGTAAAACGCGACGAACAAAAAGCAATTACGCTATATTCGAAAGCTTGCGATTTAGGATTTGCAAAGGGATGTTATTACGGCGGATTTTTATACGAAAACAGCAAAGAAAACAATCAAAACTACATAAAGGCCCGCGAGTTATACATAAAAGGTTGTGACCTCAAGGATGGCGCAAGCTGTGGAAGCGCAGGATATTTGTATAGATATGGCAAAGGAGTAGAAAAAAGTCATGAAACGACTGAAAAGTACTTTAAAAAAGCGTGCGAGATAGATGTTTTAGATTGCGAAACATACAAAACCTTTAAAAAACTAGGATATTAAATTTAGATCTAAAATTTTTAGCCATTTTTTTGATAAATTTGACGACAAAATACCTCCAAAAACAAAAAGTCGGCAAAGCGCCGACTTTATCAAATTTAGCTCCGTAAATTTAGAGCATAAAAAACGCTATAACGCACACGGCTATCGCCATCGCAGGAGCCGTTCGCTTGGCTATCTCGACCGGGCTAACCATAGCTAGACCCGCGCACACGATCGCTGCACCCGCGATAGGAGACGACGAGCGACCTAGAGCGCCTGAGATCGCAGCGGCCATGCCTAGTTTATCCTGCGCAAAGCCCAGATCCGCGGCGTGAACGGTGATAGCTTGGTTAAACGCCATAGTAGCCGCGTCGCCAGAGCCCGTAACCGTACCCATGAGATACGGCACGAAAGTACCGCCGTAGCGCACGAACTCCTGAGAGTGTTTCAACCACTCAGTGACCGCATCGATCGCTCCGCACGCCTTTAGACCTGCGACGAAAACGCCGGCAGCGATGATGATACCCATAACCTCGGCGTAGGCACTACCCATACCGTTAAAAAACTCTTTGGTGATCTTTTCCGGGCTCGTCCACGTGATGAAAACTGCGATGATAGCGCCAAGGATCATAGCCTCGGCCACGCCCATCTTCGTCCATGCTAGCCATGAGATTTTATTTAGGCCGGTGCCGCCGACGACGAGGATAACTAGCGGGATGAGAGGCGCTAGAGCAAACAGCAAATTTACCTTCGTCTGCGTCGCTTCGCCGGCGTTGCTTGTAGATTTAGGCGAGAAATCTTGTCCTTTTTGATAATCTTTAAAGATAATCGCCGTCAAACTAATCACGATCAAAACGACGATACCGGCGGCTACGGCGTTTGGAAACTGCACGCCGATGACGTCTTGGACGGTGTAGGCTTCGTTTGTCTTTTTAACCATGTCGGTTACGAAGATGTTGTGCGCAGATCCCGGGCTTAGCACACCGCCAAACGTACCCGCAAACACAGCAGCTCCCGCCATCGCAGGACGTACGCCAGAGGCCATCAAAAGCGGTATCATCGTAGCTCCCACCGCAGCCGAGCAGCCCGCAGCCGACGGTATCGCGATATTGATAAGATAAGTCAGTACGAAAGTAGCCGGAATCAGAAAAAATCCGATATCTTTCATCGGCTTCGTAAGTAGCAAAACCAGGTGCTGGTCGCACTTAGTCACCTTCATAACGTAAGCAAAGCCCATACTGGCGCAAATCGCCTTGATAAGGCCGGCCGAAGTCATCGACTTCGTAAAGCTCTCAAGCGCTCCGAGCGGATTTAGACAGATGACGCAGAGCACGAGTCCCACGCCGATGAGCACGGTTTTGGTCTCTCTTTTTTTGACCAATAAAAACACGACGGCGATCAAGCCTATGACCGCACAGATTAGCTTAGCAGTAGCCATTTTGTCCCCTTTCGTTTTGTTTTTTTATTCCTGTTTCAAATTTGACTCAAATTTACGCCGTTTGGATTTTGCGCGCTAGTTTCGAGTCAAATTTAATCTTTTCGTTTAAATTCGTCGACAGGCGTTTATCTAAAATTTGCTAGCCACTAAAAAATTGCGCCTCAAATTTGAGTTTTTCGCCAAATTTCGCCGAATCGTAACAACTATTTTAAAGAACGTTTTTACCGATTTTAGCCCGCTAGTTAAATTTGAGTGCGGGCCCAAACGACTAAAATTTAAAGCTATCTCCAACCTTTATGAGCTCGGTTTCTTTTTGGTACGCCATTTTTAAAACCGGGCTGTTTTCCATGCCCATCACGGTCGCATTTTCGCCTTTTATCCTTAGAGCCGTGCCTTCAGGCAGCGCGTAGATCAGGCTTTTTTGATTTACTATCAAAAACTCCTCCAGCCTCTCCTCCCTGCTTTCGCCGTTATGTCCGGCGATCTTGCCGCTGATAAAATGCGGATTTATCTGATGCGGGAAGATATTTAGCGAATCAAAGCTCTTTGGCATGATGATAGGCATATCATTTGTCGTCATCATCGTCTTGCCAGCGATGTTTGCGCCAGCTGACCAGCCAAAGTATTTTGCGCCATTTGCCACAGCTTCTTTTATAGGCTCAATCAAATTTAGCTTATAAAGCGTGTAAAGCAGCATAAAGGTATTTCCGCCGCCAACTGCGATACTGTTAGCGTTTTTGATAGCTGAAATTTTATCCTCGTAGTGATGGATTGATTTTATATTGCTATTTTTTAATCTATCAATTACTTTTTGCTCATACTCGTCATTTGTTCGCCTAACTCCAGCGTAAGGGATAAATAAAATTTCTTCCTTGCCGCATTCACCTAAAAATTCCTTAACCCAGTTTTTGCAGTGTCTCAAGTAGCCAGTATCTTGGTAGCTTGAAGCGCTGATTAGTAAAGCATTTTTCATTTTTTTACTCCATTTAATTTGTAAGCAGATCTTAGATAGACATCAACCCCAGCCACCAAACACTCCTCATCAAAGTCAAATTTGCAGTTGTGATGGCCTGCTTTTAAATTTGTTCCTATCATCATATAGCCACTCTTTGCGCCCCTATCTTGCAAAGCTCTCATAAAATGAGCAAAATCTTCACAAGCACCAAAATCAAGCTCTTTTACGATCTTGTCATCATCTATAAATGGACTTTGCTTTGCAGCTTCATAGAAAATTTCAGTTACTTCTTTGTCGCTATCGGCTCCGTTTGTACCGCCAGTTTTTACGACTTTACTCTCTACTCCATAAATTTCACTCACGCCTTTTACGATATCAATACATTTTTTATACATAAATTCATTTAAATTTGTATCCTCGCCCCTTGTTTCGCAGGCTAGATAGCCATTTGGTGCGATGACGTTTCTGCCTTCACCTGCTTTTAAAACGCCTACGTTTATCCTAGTCACGCCTTTTGCATGTCTTGTAATACCATGCATGCTTAGTGCCATTTGAGATGCAGCTAAAAGGGCATTTGCACCATCTTGTGGTGCACCTGCTGCGTGAGCTGAACGACCAGTGATATGT